>JAOULB010000025.1 GCA_029882235.1 Gammaproteobacteria bacterium
CATTAAGGAACCGAGACCACTATCAATACCGCCACTGGCATGTGCCAGTAAGGTTATGGCAATAATATCGACAACAATATTGCCATAGACCTGAATCGTTAGATGGGGTTGTTTAAGACGAATCAGTCGGGCAAAGCCCAGCCCACTGACAAAATAGAAAATACTGCTAAAGACAAACAAAGCCTTGCTTTGACTTGCCAACGGGGCGAATAAACTGCCACTAAAATACAGGCCGATAAGCAGGCCCGAGAGTCCTAAGCGATAGGCATTTAGAACATAGAGCAGACGCCAGGATGTGGGATTATCCGCATCCTGAGCTCGGTGATCATATGTAGCAAGCAAATAGGGTTGCATCGCAAGGCCGCATTCCAGTGAAGAGTCAGATTACGGTCAGTCATCCTGCTGCTCCAGCTGGCGATGTTCCTGACTGCAATAATAATGATTAGCGGACTCAATGGCCTCTTGTTTAGGGATATGCAGGCCACAGTGATGACACTTCACCATTGCGCCTATTTGATCGGTCTGTGTTTTTTTATGCTCGGTATGGCGATCAAGGCGTGTCTTGATCATTCGTAGAATAAGCCAGGCGACCAGGGCAATAAGGAGGATGCGTATCAGTGTCATGGTGAATATATTCGGGTTACAATCCGGGCCTGTTTTCGACCATCATGACAGATGGCATACGGGTAAGACAAGTGTTTTACCAGTTCACGAATATTGGAGTCAGGCTTGCAACAACAAAGCACTTCCAGCGCCGAACTACGCATTGTTATGGCACAGTTAAATCTGTGTGTCGGTGCGATTGAATCAAATGCTGAGCAAATCATCGATGCCTGCAATAAAGCGCGTGATGAGTTGCAGGCGGACATTATTGTTTTTCCAGAACTCACACTAACGGGCTACCCACCAGAGGATTTACTCCTGCGCCCGGGGCTGCATAAGCGTGTTCTGCATGCGTTGGAAATAATTAAAAAATCGATCAGTTCGATCGATGCCGTTATCGGTTATCCACAGCAGGCCACGGGTGGTCTTTATAATGCCGCTGCAGTGATTCGTGATGGCGAGATTATTGCGACCTATCATAAACAACACCTGCCTAACTACAGCGTGTTTGATGAAAAACGCTATTTCACTGCAGGTGATACGGCCAGTCTGTTTGAAGTTAAGGGGCATACTATCGGGATCACGATTTGTGAAGATATCTGGAGTCCTGGACCGGTTAATCAGGCGGCAAGTGCGGGTGCAGAATTAATTTTAAATCTGAATGCCTCCCCGTTTCATATCAATCGCGGCCAGCAACGCGAAGCCGTGGTTGCGCAACGTGTGGCAGAGACAGGCATCCCCGTGGTTTATGTGAATCTGATTGGGGGGCAGGATGAGCTGGTGTTTGATGGTGCTTCATTTGTTGTTAATAGCGATGGCAAGGTGAGTCAGCGCTGTGCAGAATTTTCCACCGGTTTATATCCTGTCGATTTTATCTGTCATCAGTCAAAGCTTGAGCCTGTTGAGTTAGCAGCCAGTGAGATAACTTCGATGGAAGCCAGTGCCTATCAGGCCCTGGTGACAGGTGTTCGCGACTATATTGAGAAAAATGGTTTTTCCGGTGCCGTGATTGGTTTGTCTGGCGGTATCGATTCTGCGCTTACACTTGCCGTGGCCGTTGATGCGATTGGTGCTGATCGTGTTGAGGGTGTAGCCATGCCGTCACGTTATACCGCAGATATGAGTGTTGAGGATGCCCAGCTTGAAGCAGAGGCGCTTGGGGTTGAATGTCGTGTTATTTCAATCGAGCCTCTGTTTAAGTCTTTTCTGCAATCACTCAAGGATGAATTTGCCGGTCTGCCAGCGGACACGACGGAAGAAAATATTCAGGCCCGTTGCCGCGGCGTGTTGTTGATGGCGGTATCAAATAAGAAAAGGAAAATTGTGCTCACCACAGGCAATAAAAGTGAAATGGCGGTCGGCTACGCTACGCTTTATGGCGATATGGCCGGTGGTTTTGATGTCCTCAAGGATGTGCCGAAGACACTGGTGTATAAATTAGCAGATTACCGAAACTCTATTAGCCCCGTCATTCCACAGCGTGTGATTGACCGGCCGCCCTCAGCGGAGTTGGCCCCGGATCAGCAGGATAGTGATAGCCTGCCTGATTATGACATTCTGGATGCAATTCTTGAGATGTATGTTGAACAGGATATGGATAGCGCCGATATTATCGCCGCAGGTTATGATCAGGATGAGGTTGAGAAAGTGGTTCGCCTGGTTGATCTGAATGAGTATAAACGTCGCCAGGCTGCACCGGGTGTGCGCATTACTCAGCGTGCATTTGGGCGGGATCGCCGATACCCAATAACATCAGGCTATGGTAAAGTTAAGTGACTTTCGGGTCATTTTAATAACTATAAAACAAGCAAGGTCAGAATTATGAAAAAGATCGAAGCAGTCATTAAACCTTTCAAGCTGGATGATGTGCGTGAAGCATTATCAGATATTGGCGTTGCGGGGATGACCGCGATTGAGGTTAAGGGTTTTGGTCGACAGAAGGGGCATACCGAGCTGTATCGAGGTGCTGAATATGTCATCGATTTTCTGCCAAAAGTAAAAATCGAAGTTGTTGTTAAAGATGATCAGGCTGAGGCCTGTATTGAAGCTATCACCAATGCTGCGCGCACGGGCAAAATCGGCGACGGTAAAATCTTCGTTTCAACGGTTGATCGTGTGATTCGTATTCGTACTGGTGAAGAGGGTGACGGCGCTATTTAATCAAGCGCCGTAACAATTACTGGTTTTTCAGCTGGGCCAGCTCAGGATGATTGGGGTGATTTAACTCCAGCACACGAAAAGCATCCCCCGCCAGTTTTTTCATTTCCAGCTTACGGTAAGACTTAACCATCAGGGCCAGCGCATCCGCGACAGCCGGTGTGGACTGGTAGTTATCAATCACATATTTACCACGATTGGCTGCCGCCAGATAGGCTTCGCGGTCGAAATAAAACTTCGCCACATGAACTTCATATTTGGCCAGCCCATTTCGCAGATGGGTCATGCGCTGTATCGAGTCACGCGTATATTTGCTCTTGGGGAATTTTTTCACTAATTCGGCAAAAAACTGGAACGAACGCCGTGCGGCCTTCGGGTCACGTTCGGTCGGGTCCTGATCAAATAATTTTCCCAGGAATGTAGAATTCATCGTATAACTGGCCAGACCACGGATATAGTAGAGATAGTCTACATGTGGATGGTTGGGGTGCAGTTTAATAAAGCGCTCAGCAGCCAGGATGGCCGATTCGTGTTCGTCAAATTTGTAGTAGGCATAGGCGACTTCCATCTGGGCACGGGTCGCATAATTGCCATAAGGGAAGCGCGACTCCAGCTTTTCATAATATTGAATGGCGGTTTCATAATTCGCATTCTGTATATTTGATTTGGCTTCCTGATAGATCTGCGCAGCCGTCATGCCATAAGTAGGATCATCATCCGGGGTCGATGAACAACCGGCAAGAAAAACGGACAGGAAAATAGTAATAAGGAATAGACGCTGCATTTCGATTAAACTCTGTTTTGCTGAAACTGACCTGTAAAATGTGCCGACAGTATACCCCTGTAATGACAATGAATAAATTACTGATTACTCCAAATGACTGAAAATACCCCTGAATTGCTATCAGCGACCATCCCGGAAGAAATGGGTGGTATGCGTTTGGACCAGGCGCTGGCTAGTTTGTTCAGTCAGTATTCTCGGGCGCGCCTGCAACAGTGGATCAAGGGGGGGCAGGTGCAGGTCAATGGACAGTCATTGCGCTCAAAAGACAAGCTGAATGGCGGGGAGCTGATCGAAATTGAGGTTCTGCTGGAACCTGACACCCGATTTCTGCCACAGGATTTGCCGCTGGATATTGTCTACGAGGATGAGCAGATTCTGGTCATCAATAAACCGGCAGGGCTGGTGGTACACCCTGCCGCAGGCAACCCAGAAGGCACCATGCTCAATGCCCTGTTACACCATGATGCGGATCTGGCGAATATTCCAAGAGCCGGGATTGTGCACCGCCTCGACAAGGACACCAGTGGTCTACTGGTGGTGGCGCGGACGCTGGAAGCGCAGAAATCGCTGGTTGAGCAGCTGCAGGCTCGCAGTTTCAAGCGCGAATATCAGACCATTGTGCAGGGCGTGATGACCGCCGGAGGTACTGTTGAGGCGGCTATAGGGCGTCACCCTGTGCATCGAAAACGTATGGCCGTGGTTCGTAATGGCGGTAAAGATGCGGTGACCCATTATCGTGTGCTGGAGAAATTTCCGGCCCATACCTATGTCAGTGTTCGACTTGAAACCGGACGCACCCACCAGATCCGCGTGCATATGGCCCATATTAATTATCCTATTGTCGGCGACCCAGTCTATGGCGGGCGATTGAGACAGCCAAAAGACTGTACCGATGAGTTACGCGAAACCCTGCAGCATTTTCGACGACAGGCCCTACATGCCTGGCGACTGGGTCTGGTGCACCCAGCTTCGGGAGAGAGTATGGAATGGCAACAGGATGTGCCCGAAGATATGCAGCGGCTACTCGAACGACTGCGCGAGAACAGCCGACAGCAGGAATTGAAACAATGACTGAGACAGCGAAACCGGGCTGGATAACTGCGGACTGGCCAGTGCCGGAGCATGTGCATGCGGGTTGCTCACTACGTACGGGGGGGCATAGTCAACAGCCGTACGAGAGTTTGAATCTGGGCACCCATGTTGGTGATGATGCCGCTGCAGTGGCACAGAATAGAAAAAGCTTGTTCGAGAGACTGGGCTTACCTGCTGAGCCCGTCTGGCTGGAACAGGTGCATAGTACGGTAGTCGTCAATGCCGCTCAGCAGAAAGCTATCACTAAAGCTGATGCTAGTTACAGTCATACAGTGGGCGTGGTGTGTGTAGTCATGACCGCCGATTGTCTGCCGGTCTTATTCTGTGACCAGCAGGGTAGCAAAATCGCTGCTGCCCATGCAGGTTGGCGTGGGTTAGCCGATGGAGTTCTTGAGCAAACCCTGCAGCAGGCTGGTTTTGAACCGGCAAACACACTGGTCTGGCTGGGGCCGGGGATTGGGCCGGACAGTTATGAGGTCGGTGATGAAGTGCGTGAGGCATTTTTGAGTCAATCTGTCCACGCCGAGTCGGCTTTTCGTGTATCTCCAAATAGACGTTGGCTGGCGAATATGCCCGAGCTGGCGCGACAGCGGCTCAATGCAGCGGGTGTTCGCCAAATCTATGGTGGTCAGCACTGTACCCTGAAGCAGGCGAAAGAATATTTTTCCTATCGCCGGGATGGCATCACTGGGCGTATGGCCAGTTTGATCTGGCTGACAGCGCAATAAGCCCTCTATATAAAGTCTTGGTAGTCTGCAAAATTCAGGTATTATGAGCGCCCCTGACGCTTTGAGATAACAAGAAGAAACTGATTTATGGATTTACTCATCTGGATAGTTGTATTCAGCCTGTTAGGCGGTGTCCTCAGTGTGATGGCGGCATCGTTGTTTTTAACAGTACCGGAATCGTTTCGTGAACGATTATTACCGCACATGGTTAGTTTTGCGATTGGCGCATTACTGGGCGCAGCATTTCTTGCCTTGCTTCCACATGCTTTAAGCGGTGAACATAAGCTTGAGGTGCATAAGCTCGGTCTGACTGTGTTAATCGGCATGTTATCCTTTTTTATACTTGAGAAAATGGTGCTGTGGCGTCATTGCCATACTACCCATTGTGAAGCACATGGCCCCGAAGCAGCACATGATCATAATGCCGCCGGCACACTGATATTAGTCGGTGATGCAATCCATAATCTGGTCGATGGTGTACTGATCGCGGCTGCATTTCTTACTGATATCCATCTTGGCATTGTCACTAGTCTTGCGGTTGCGGCGCATGAAATTCCTCAGGAAGTGGGTGACTTCGCAGTCTTACTCAAAAGTGGTTATAGCCGTAGTCGCGCGTTATGGTTAAACGTACTAGTGAGTTTGACCACGGTCATTGGTGCGCTACTGGCCTATGTGGGTCTGTCCGAGATGAGTTTTGCGGTGCCTTATATTCTGGCAATTGCGGCCTCGAGTTTTATCTATATTGCCGTAGCGGATCTTATTCCTGGCTTGCATAAACGCACCCAATTTAAAGAAACGGTGCAACAGATTGTATTAATTACTGCCGGGATTGTTATTATTTATTTTGCCCATTCAACTTTACATTAGGATTGTATTCGACGGATAAATGGATATTAATGCGACGGTCATCATCGCGGTAGTAGTCTGCTTAAGTCTGTTTGTGTTTATTGGTCAATGGGCCAACCGGACAGACTGGGGTAGTGTCTTTTCTAATACTATCGATGGCTGGCTGCGACTGTTCTGCCACTATTATCATCGTCTGGAGTGTGAAACGTTAACTCTGCCCGAACAGGGTGGTGCGATTGTGGTGAGTAATCACATTTCTGGCCTTGATCCTTTTCTTATACTTGCCGCCAGTCGACGGCCTATCCATTTTATGATCGCCTCTGATCAATATCATCGTTTTGGTCTGACCTGGTTGTTTAAACTGGCAGGTTGTATTCCTGTTGAACGTGGTGGTCGAACCGACAAGGCCTTTCGTGCGGCACTGCGTGCGCTAGAAGAAGGAAAAGTGGTAGCGCTGTTTCCACAGGGTGGAATTCATCATGGTCATGAACCACCGCCTAGATTAAAACGAGGTGTGCATAAACTGGCGCAACTCTCTGGTGCACCGGTGTATCCCTTGCACGTCAGTGGTGTTAAGGGGATTGGCCATGTGGTTCGTGGTGTTTTGTTACGTGCCCATGCTCGTGTTGAGCACTTTCCCCCTGTAGATTGTGCATCATTAGAGGCACAGGATTGTCTGGCAGCTTTAGCCAAAGACATGAAAGTCACCCATCACTAAATAAAAATCTCAATTGGTCGATTAAGGTTTTAACACAGGAGCTGAAAACCTTAATCTCTCATGGAAGCAGTCATAGCAAACTGGTTTATTCTTATCCTTGGCGGACTCTCCGTCCTGGCACTAATCTCTATTGTCTGGATGTATATCACTGATGTTTTGCAAACAAGCCATGCGGTAAGACGTAATTACCCTGTCATAGGACGACTCCGTTATCGAATGGAACGACTGGGTGAATATTTCCGCCAGTACTTTTTCTCTCATGACCGCGAAGAAATGCCTTTTAACCGTGCTACACGTGCCTGGGTTTATCGTACTGCTAAAGGACTGGGTGGGATGGTGAGCTTTGGTTCGACCAATGATATGCGCCAACCGGGCTCGGTTATTTTTGTAAACGATTCTTTTCCACGGCTGGAAGAAGAACATTCACCCATGCCGCCTTTGGTGATTGGTACATCCTGCGCCAAACCTTTTATGGCAAAAAATATTTTTAATATTTCCGGTATGAGTTATGGCGCGATCTCAAAACCTGCGGTGCGAGCCTTATCACGTGGTGCGGCGAAGTCGGATGTCTGGCTGAATACGGGCGAAGGTGGACTCTCTTCTTATCATCTCGAGGGAGGCTGTGATCTCATTTATCAAATTGGCACTGCAAAATATGGTGTGCGTGATGAACGAGGTAATCTTAGCGATGAACGATTACGTGAAGTAGGCGAACAGGTTAAGGCCTTTGAGATCAAATTGTCACAAGGTGCCAAGCCAGGTCGAGGTGGTGTGTTACCAGGTAAAAAAGTAACTGAAGAAGTTGCAAAAATACGGGGGATTCCAGTTGGAGTGATTTCAAGTAGTCCGAACCGGCATCCTGAGATTACCAGTGTCGAAAGTCTATTGGATACAACCGCGCGTATTCGAGATCTAACCGGTAGACCTGTTGGCTTTAAAGCAGTGATTGGTTCTGATCGCTTCATGCGCGAACTGTGTGAAGGCATACTTAAACGTGGTGCCGATTCAGCGCCTGACTTTATTACTGTTGATGGTGGTGAAGGAGGAACCGGTGCAGCACCACAGGTTTTGATTGATTATGTTGGACTGCCATTGGCGGAGTCATTACCCATGACTGTTGATGTGCTCATGGAGGCTGATTTAAAAAGCCGAATTCAGGTCATTGCCTCAGGCAAAATGATCACCTCGGCTGATGTGGGCTGGGCCCTGTGCATGGGGGCTGACTTTGCCGTGACGGCCCGTGGCTTTATGTTTTCGCTGGGTTGTATTCAATCATTGCAATGCCATAATGATACCTGCCCAACGGGCATTACCACGCATAAGAAACGCTTACAAAAAGGTCTGGTAGTGAATGATAAGGCTGCGCGTGTTGCTGCCTATGCCCACTGGGTCAATCATGAGATCAATGTGCTGGCGCGCGCCTGTGGTTTACGCAATGCACGTGAGTTTCGGCGTGAGCATGTGCGTATCGTTCAAAAACCCGGTTATAGTGTTGGTCTGGACAAGCTCTATCCTTATCCAACGATAAAAGAAGCCGAAATCGTCGACATCAGCAAAAACAGCGCCTGAAAAATTCCCCTCAGCAGACTCTTGAATGTCGCTGCATCCATCCCTATCTACTAACCTAGTAGATAAGTAATTCAATATATTCCGGGGAACTTGACCGATGCGAATGGATAAACTGACGAGTAAATTTCAGGCTGCGATTTCTGATGCGCAATCACTGGCGGTTGGACGTAACCACCAATACATCGAACCCATACATCTGATGCTAGCCATGTTGGATCAGGATGGCGGTACCGTGCGCCAGATCCTGACGCAGGCAGAAGTGAATGTAAATCTGTTGCGCTCACAGTTAGGTGAAGCACTGGATCATATGCCACGTATTATTCAGGCCACAGGCGAAGTGCATGTATCAAATGACCTTGGTCGTTTGTTAAACCTGACCGATAAGCTGGCACAGGATCGTAAAGATGATTACATCTCCAGCGAACTATTTGTACTTGCCGCAATGGATGATAAAGGTAAGGTGGGTGAGTTACTCAAAAAAGCCGGAGCCGACAAAGAGAAAGTTGAAAAGTCTGTTAAGAAAATGCGTGGTGGTGCCAAGGTTGATAACCCCAATGCTGAGGATCAACGTCAGGCACTGGAAAAATACACCATTGATTTAACCGAGCGAGCCGAACAGGGTAAGCTTGATCCCGTTATTGGTCGTGATGATGAAATTCGTCGCACCATACAGGTGTTACAACGCCGCACAAAAAATAATCCTGTACTCATAGGTGAACCCGGTGTTGGTAAAACAGCCATTGCTGAAGGACTGGCACAACGTATTATTAATGGTGAAGTCCCTGAAGGTTTAAAAGATAGACGTGTACTGTCACTTGATCTTGGCTCGCTGTTAGCCGGGGCAAAATTCCGTGGTGAATTTGAAGAACGTTTGAAAGCGGTACTGAATGATCTTGCCAAGCAGGAAGGTTCAGTCATTTTGTTTATTGATGAACTCCACACCATGGTCGGTGCTGGTAAGGCTGAAGGCGCCATGGATGCAGGTAATATGTTAAAGCCAGCACTAGCACGTGGTGAACTCCACTGTGTGGGTGCAACAACTTTAGATGAGTATCGCCAATACATTGAAAAAGATGCCGCACTGGAACGTCGTTTCCAGAAAGTGCTGGTTGATGAACCCACGGTTGAAGATACCATCGCGATCCTGCGTGGTCTGAAAGAAAAATATGAAGTGCATCATGGTGTCGATATTACCGACCCGGCCATTGTTGCCGCGGCAACGTTGTCGCATCGTTATATCTCCGATCGACAGTTACCCGATAAGGCGATTGATCTTATTGATGAAGCAGCCAGTCGTATTCGTATGGAAATCGATTCCAAACCTGAAGCCATGGATAAGCTGGATCGAAAACTGATTCAGTTAAAGATCGAGCGTGAAGCCTTAAACAAAGAAACCGATGAGGCTTCGAAAATGCGTCTGGAAAATCTCGAATCCGAGATCACTAAACTTCAGAATGAATACAATGGTCTTGAACAGATCTGGAATTCTGAAAAAACTGCCTTGCAGGGTTCACAGCATATTAAAGAAGAACTGGATCGAGCCAGACAGGAACTGGAAACCGCACGTCGTGCGAGTGATCTTGCGCGCATGTCAGAACTTCAGTACGGCCAGATCCCTGAGCTGGAAAAACAGCTGGCGATGGCCTCAGATGTCGATGTTAAAGACACCAGTCTGTTACGCAATGCTGTGAATGAAGAAGAGATCGCTGAAGTCGTTGCCAAGTGGACAGGCATTCCCGTTTCAAAAATGCTCGAAGGTGAACGCGACAAATTACTCCGTATGGAAGATGCATTACATCATCGTGTGATTGGGCAGACGGAAGCCGTCAGTGCAGTCAGTGATGCGATTCGTCGTTCACGCGCCGGCCTGTCTGATCCAAACCGTCCGAATGGATCATTTTTATTCCTCGGACCGACGGGTGTTGGTAAAACCGAACTGACTAAGGCACTGGCAGAATTCCTGTTTGATACTGAAGATGCGATTGTGCGTATCGATATGTCCGAGTTTATGGAAAAACATTCGGTGGCACGATTAATCGGTGCGCCACCGGGTTATGTTGGTTATGAAGAAGGCGGTTATCTCACTGAAGCTGTTCGTCGTAAACCCTATTCAGTCATATTGCTGGATGAAGTTGAGAAGGCCCATCCTGATGTGTTTAATATTTTATTGCAGGTCTTAGACGATGGTCGCCTGACTGATGGACAGGGTCGAACCGTTGATTTCAAAAACTCCGTCATTGTCATGACTTCAAATCTTGGATCACAACAGATTCAGGAATTGGCTGGAGAAGAAAACTACGAAAGTATGAAGGGTGCCGTCATGGAAGTCGTTGGTGAACACTTCCGCCCAGAGTTTGTAAACCGTATTGATGAAGTCGTTGTGTTCCATCCACTTGGTCGGGAACAGATACGCTCCATTGCGACGATTCAGATCGAATACCTGCGGGCACGTTTACGTGACAGAACCATGGATATTGAATTAACCGAAGCAGCACTGGATAAACTAGGTGAAGCAGGCTTCGATCCAGTTTATGGCGCCAGACCTTTAAAACGTGCCATTCAGCATCAGGTTGAAAACCCGCTGGCACAGGATATTTTATCCGGCAAGTTTATGCCTGGTGATGTGATTCTGGTCGATGTTAAAGGTGATGAACTGGTGTTTGATAAATCAGCAAATAAAGCATCGGCTGCTTAAAGTATTGTATAAACCTCCCTCTTAGCCCCGCAAGGGGCTTTTTTTTGTCCTGTCATTGCGAGTCTCAAATAAAATCGATATTCATTTCTTTTCTGTAAAGGTAACAAGAAACATATATGCACCAGCTACAGCGATAGCAGTGCCTAATATCATTGCATCTGTGCCATTAAGCGCCCATGCGGCGCCACTCAGCCTACCGCCTTCAGCAGATATTTCCTGAGTGATTATAGTTTTAACGCCGTAGCCAAATAACATTGCTGAGAATGCTCGATATAACCACTTTATATTTTTATTATATTGTTTCATTTTACGTTTTTTAGAATATTGTATGGTTAAGAGTTAGTTGTTTTGTCTTTTTGTTGCTACATTGACTTACTCAAATAAGTAGTGTGTTTTGTTTTCCGGCTTAATATTCGATTGGCTTATCCAGTTGTTCCCTTGCTTAACTTTTCCGCTACTTATTTTAAATGGCAGTAGATTTTTAAATAGAGGGAAGTATTGCTCGTTTTTCATAACCTGAATGTGAAGATGTGGTTGAATTGATGAGCCTGAGTTCCCCGCCTCTGCAATCTGTTGTCCGCTTTTTACTATGTCACCTTTCTTTACTTTTGCAGAATTATTTTTTAAATGACATAGAAGGATATACACTTCACCTGTTTTAATCATAATATGGTTTCCGCCAAACTTTTCGAACCCATCGCTTTCTTTTGGCATATTTATTAACAAAGAAAATAAATCATAAATAAAAGATATCCTCATGCGATCTTCTTCCTTGTCATCACTTGCAACAACAATGCCATCCACTGGGGAATATATAGGTTTAGACCAGGTGTATGTGTCCTTGACAGAAATGAATG
>JAOULB010000334.1 GCA_029882235.1 Gammaproteobacteria bacterium
CCGTTTTATATAATTTCTTAGTCCATTAATGGTCACGACATAGATACGACCGCCAGGATTAAGTTGTTTGTAGGCATCATGCATAAACAGACTGAGCATTTCATTGCCTACCTTGGCAGGGATATTTGAAGCAATTACGTCAAACTTTTTTTCATGAATGCTGGCAAAACCATTACTTAGTAAAGCTTCGGCATTTGAAATATTGTTCACCGTGATATTTTTATTTGTATACTCAACGGCGATAAAGTCTCTATCGACAAGGGTTGTCTCACCCTCAGGTGAAAGCCTGGCCAGAGTAAGCCCGATTGGGCCATAGCCACAACCCAGATCAAGACAGTCATCATCAGCTTTAACATCAATATACTTTAGTAAAAGTTCAGTACCTTCATCGATCTCGCGAGGTGAAAACGTGCCCCATGTACTGTGCAAGGTCAGGGGTACATCTCGCATGTTGGAGTGAACAACAATGTCTTCACGTAATTTGTTTATTTCTGAGTCAGATAGCATAGGGGCATTGTATCGGTAGAATATATTTCACGCTAGAGCGTTGTAGATAGCGAGCTATTATGAAACTCCAGCATACTTCCATATTGCCCATGGCGAATACGACTAATGCCGGCATTCTTAACTTGAATACGATAAAGGCCAATGGGTGCTGAATGAGTAACGTGAGCAACAACGGCGCGTATGACCCCTGCATGGGCAACAATTAGACAGTGTTTGCCAGTGTAATCTGTGATGACTTGATCAAAGGCATTGCTGACTCGTGAAATAAAATCATCAATCGGTTCAGCGCCTTCTGGTCTGCAATTGATAGGATCTTTATAAAAGCCATCGTATTCAGCTCGATTCGTCTCTTTGATTTCATTGCGATTACGTCCTTCCCAGCTGCCAAAGCCGACTTCCTTAAATCGTTCATCGATTATGACGGGCAGTTTATTTTTGTCAGCAAGCTGTTCGGCGAATTCCCGGCAACGCTTCATGGGTGAGCTGATAATTTGGGTCCAGGGTGCTTCAGTGCCTACAGCCTGCCACATCTGTTGCCAGCCAAGTTCACTGAGTGGGTCATCAACACCGTGGCCACGATAGACGCTGCCGCCTTCGGGTTGACCATGGCGAATGACATCAATAATTGTTTCTTTCATACTGATCGATTACCTGGTGCTTATCACAACAGGTCAAATAAATAATAAAGGTGAGATTATTTTACAGCTTTTTTAAGAGGGACAACAGCTGCAGGTTGATCATTGGGTAAATCTAGTTTTTCACCAATAAGAAGGGTCATTGCTTCCATTATTTTATCTATCAGAATGCCTGCATGAGAATGGTAAATTTTCAATGTGCAGTCTATTTTTTCATGCAGGTTTGATCGACCTGTTGTATCAAAATCGACCCAGGCCATGACGGGGATATCATTCAGGCTCTTATCAACGACAATCCAGGCGCCATTTTCAAGATGCAGGTCAAGCGTACGGAGTTTTGGCAAGTCAAAGCGTAGCGGCGAGCCTAGCCGTTTAAAAGCAACCTGTACTAGATTATAGTGATGTGCCTGAACGGTGGACCGGCGGGTCTCAAATGTCGGCAAATCTTCAAGCTTGTTTTTCATATGTGCATCTGATGATATTGACTTATATTCTATTTAGTATGGCCGGTATCTAAAACTAATCAAGGACGATAATAAATATAGGGATATAAATGTGATAAAATTCAAATGATTGAAAACCGGTAAAAAATAGTAAATTTTTCCAAATTTCTAGTTTGTCAGTTAAGCATCCAGAGAAAATATTATGAGTGAAAAAGAAGTTTTAATTTTCGAGGTCTCCAGTAAGAATTTTAATACTGCAGTCATTTTAAATTCCAACAAAATACCTGTGCTGGTTGAATTTATGGGGATGTGGTCTGAGCCCTGTGTCCATTTGGAAGAACGTCTAGCCGCCGCCGCGAAGGAATTTGCCGGGCAGTTTATTTTTGCCAAGGTAGACATGGATGAGCAAGCAGAGCTGATAAAGGAATACAAGATTGAAAATGTACCTACAGTGAAAATATTCAAAGACGGCGAAGTAGTGCGTACTGAAGAAGGCCTGATGGGCGAAGATGAAATACGCGCACTACTAAAAGATTTTGGTGTTTACCGTGAATCCGATGAGCTACGTGAACAGGCGCGAGCAAAACACATAGCCGGCGATACAGTTGAAGCGATACAGCTTTTAACAAAGGCTATACAGATCGATCCAGCGAATACACGTGTTGCTATGGATATGGTACAGGTCTTTCTGGATATGGATGAACTGGATCAGGCAAAATCCCTGTATGAGCGATTACCCGATGCAGATCGGCAATCAGAAACAGGACGAGCATTAACAGGCCAAATCACATTCAAAGAACTGGCTGCTAAAACAAAAGGCAAACCAGCTCTGCAGGATCAACTTTTTATAGAGCCAGATAATCATGATGCACGCTTTGATCTGGCCGTATGTTTTGTTGCCGAACATGATTACCATCAGGCGATGGACAGTCTATTTATGATTATTGATAAAGAGCCGGAGTATAAAGAGGGTGCCGCAAGGGAGATGATTATCAATTTAACCAATATGCTGGCACCGAATGATCCCCAGCTGGCGCAGGAATTCAGACGACGACTGGGAAATGCTCTAAGCTAAGCTTTATTAGATAATTATTTTACAGGCGATGTCCATTTTTCGATTACCCATTATCCTTGTCCTGTTCCTGCTACTGATTATGTATAGCCTACATGAATCAGGAATAGGGTGGTCATATAGTATAACTTATAGGATTGAAGTAACTATTGTACTGTTTCTTATTGGTTTATTAATTCTTGCAATTAGCGCCTATTCATTCAGGAAAGCCAAAACCACGGTTAATCCCATTTATCCAGAAAAAAGCAGTGCTCTGGTCATTGCAGGCATTTATCGCCATTCCCGAAACCCGATGTATATCGCGTTTTTGCTCTGGGTACTGGCTGGCATTGTGTATTTTGAAAATGTTATCAATCTGGTATTTATTCCAATATTTAT
>JAOULB010000026.1 GCA_029882235.1 Gammaproteobacteria bacterium
CTCTGGGGCTACCAAATGTATAAAGATTTGTCTGTGCAATATTGCGGTGCCTTATCCAGTCTGCTGCCATCGTCGCCAGAGCACCACCAAGACTGTGGCCGACACAATGGACGCGAGTGGGATTAAAGCCATGGAAAAAGCGTGAAATATCAGCTTCAAATGATTTAAAAACTTTATTAAATCCCTGGTGTACCTGTTTACCTGTGGACGATGTCTGAATTCCAATATTCAAATCAGTTAGAATAAGATCGCGAAATAAATCATCAGTTCCTCTGATCGAAAGTAAAGCCTCACCTTCAAACTTACCCTTGCCTTTAGCAATTACACCAAACCCGGAGCGATATTTAAATATAAATGCTCCAGCCTTACCTTCAAATCTTGAAGCCGCATCAAGTTGAAAATTGTCCGTAAGTGATGAATGAAAATATCTTGCGACATTACTACTATCAATGATGTCGTAAACATTTTTTGCAGCTAATGCCGCTTCTATAGGCGATAATTGAGCCATCCTTTCCTCCAAATTAAATAATTTTAATTAACTTTACATTTTCCCCAAATAATTTTGTAACCAATTTCCTGCTTTGTTTCTTCATTTGTTAGCTCACAGCTAATATTGATTGGCTTGCCTAGCTCACCATCAGTATCATAATTATGTTTACTCATTTCCCAACCAACATGCTCTTTACCAGCGTGTTCAATAACTAACTTCTGTGGAATACGTGGTTCTACTGGAGCTATTTTATTAACTGAGTTTGTGAACCTTGCTTTAAAATTAAACATCCCTCTCGAGTCCGTGGTAGTCGTATCTGTGTATGGTTTATCGCCCAATTTCGCGGTGCGCACGATCCTGGCACCCGCTACCGGTTTACCCTGCAAGGTCACCACCCCATTTACTTCTGAAAACAAACACACCTTCATAAAGTCAAACAGTCCCATACTCACCTCAGTTGTTAAGCTAAACAGCACGGCTGAATAGAATATTATTTTCTTCCAATTGCTCAATTTTTCACCAATTCATCCAGCTGTACAAAATTTGTTCAATTATGAATATTGTTCCCGGTCATCCAGTCTATGACCGATTTGAACTCAAGACAATATGATCGCTACAATCCCCAAGACTTAGGCACATCATCAATGAGGCTGTGTGGAAATATGAAACTATGGATTGTTATTGTTGCAACTTTTGGGTTGGTTGGTTTCGGAATGATGAGCTTGCCGGTGGCTGCAATTGCCTATGACCTCACCTCACGACATCGAGGCCGAAAATTCACAGTAATTCAGGATCGCCTGCATATTGGCTTTTCATTTCTACTACCTGCGGTCTGTCTAACTGCGCTTGTGCTTATATGGTATGCCTATATAAAAGACCTCAACTCAATGCATTACTGGTGGATTGCCTTACCTGTTCCTTTTTTCACACTCTACTTTATATTTATTACAGGCTTTGAGAAGAAATGGTGGTGATTGACCATTGGCTTTTAAGCTATTTACGTTTTACACTGTCCAGACTTGATATTTTTTAGACACAGGGAAGTTTTATGTCATCTATCCACGCCCAGAAAAATGATCAACCGAAAAGTGTTCCGACTATATTACGCTGGCTGCGTATGTCGTTCCGGCTGCAGTCTTTAATCTCCAATACCTGGGCGGCGCGGCGGGCTTATCGGTTCTGGTTTATGTCGCCACGTTATACCGTTCCTGCACGGGAATTAGACTGGGTCAAATCTGGCCGTAATATTCAAATGCCGCATGCGCATGGCCCAATTAACCTATATATATGGGGTGAGGGCGAGGAAACTATTCTATTACTGCATGGCTGGAGTGGCCGCGGTAGTCAGATGGGGGCCTTTGCTGAACCTCTGGTTGCGGCAGGTTATCGTGTCATTGCGATGGATGCACCCGGTCATGGCCAGACGCCCGGCAAGGCAACAACACTGTTCAAGATCAGCGAGGCCGTTACTGATGTCGCCAAGACCTATAGCCCGATTAAAGCCATTGTTGCCCATTCCTTTGGTGGTTTTGTGCTCGCCTATAGCTTAAAACATGCCGCCTTAACAATTGATAAGGCCGTCTGCATTAGCACCCCAGCCCGTGCTGAGTTCTTGCTTGATAGTTTTTGTAACACCTTACAACTCAATGACATTGTACGAAACAAATTTCTTGCTTATTTTGAACGCGATTTTGGCGATGATATCTGGCAGCGCATGAATATTGATACCAATGTGAGTCAGCTCAATGTACCTGCTTTAATTATTCATGATAAAGATGATAAAGAAGTTCCCTATGAACTCAGTGAAGGTTTAGCCGCTGCCTGGCCAGACGCACAATTACATTTAACGGAGAAGCTTGGGCATCGACGTATTCTTCGTAGTGATTCTGTATTGAACACTGTTGTAAATTTTATTGTCGATGAAACGCAAAATAAGCAACACCACACGCAGGAACAGGAAATCCTCGTTTAGTTTTATTTATTATTAATCCTTTTATTCAGGCTTTACATAAACCTGACTCAACCAGATGAACGTTTTCGCTTCATATGCTTTTTCAAAGCCTTCTTCTTCAATCCAGTTTTGAATAGCTTCCGGATTATGCGCATAGGGTCGGAAGCTCGATCCGATCAGCTTAAGCATGATTGCGCCAAAACCCATAGCCGCACGAATAAACCAGCGATAACGAGGATAACTGAGCGCATAGACACGTTTTGTTTTTTCGACGGATCGATGTACTAAGGTGTTGGCATCGGGATAACAGCACACCACTTTATCAAGCAGGGTGATATCTGCGGCTTCAATATCTGCAAGGTGTTCAATAAAATCACCCTGAATATAGTTAACGCGATCAGCCAGACCGCGATCCCTGGCCCATTCATGTGCTTCCTTGATCATGTCTTCGGCCAGATCAATACCCGTTGCAGATGCCGCACCCTGTTCCAGTAAATGCATGTGCAGGTGACCCACACCACTGCCAATTTCCAGAATTGTTGCCTGTTTGTAAGCCGCCTGTTCAATACCCGCAAGGAGATTCTTCTGCGAGGGCTCAAAACCTTTTTTGCTGAAACGCTTGCGATAACTGCGCGCAAAGCGCGAAAACAGGCGACCGCCAGAGCGGGAATGTGGACAACAGCACGTCATAGCTAAATTTTATGTGATTTATCGGCAAATTCCGAGCCAATACCTTTAATAAAGTCATTAATGACACTATATCTTTATATTGACGTCTGAACTGGGAAAATATTTTATGGATTTATCACCAATTATCGCCATCCCCGGTTTTAGCGAACCCTTCAGCTCACTATTACATCTACTCGCTGCTGCAGTGTTTCTTGTATTAGGTGTTGCACTGGTAAGTTATGGTCGCGGTCATCCCGGTCGTGTTGCCTCCTTAATCATTTTTATATTTTCTGTCGTATTTCTTCTCTCAATGAGTGGTGTATTTCATTTACTTGAGCCTGGTAGCACAGGGCGTATGGTATTACAGCGCCTGGATCATGCCGGCATATTCTTATTAATTGCCGGTACATTTACACCAATCCATAGCATCTTGTTCAAAGGTGTGCACCGCTGGGGAGTGCTTGGTCTGGTCTGGGGCATTGCGCTGAGCAGTATTGTTTTAAAGACGATCTTTTTCAACGACATGGCGGAATGGTTAAGCCTGAGTTTATATCTTGGGCTCGGCTGGTTTGGCGCCGTTACTGGTATTCTTTTGTATCAACGCCATGGTTATAAGTATATTAAAACACTTATTTATGGTGCGGTTGCCTATACCGCCGGTGCCGTACTTGAATTTATGCGCTTTCCGGAGCTTATCCCTGGCATTATTGGCCCACATGAGCTGTTCCATATCGCCGTTTTATTTGGCATTGGTTACCACTTTGCCTTTGTCTATCGCTGCACACGTACCGCGGTGCTCCCCACAAGGCTAAAAACAGCATAAAAGCGACTTAATTCCCTGATTACATTGTGTTTTCTGCTCATTTGCTGATATCCATATAAAAAAATATAGATTTGATCTTTCCTTTGAAATCAATACAATAGCGCGGAACCAAATCTCCGCCTGAAACGTGTTTATAGTCAGGTTCATAATAATAATACGTAAAGAGAGACGCTATGAAAGAAAACTCGGTATCCATCTTTTTCTACACCATGTTGTTCCTGGTGATCTTTTTTGTTTCCCTGTCTGGTTAAGCATCTTTAGTTCTTTCCTGCTTCAGCTTTTTATAAATAATTCGCGGTTCATATTTTGTTTAAGCATTTAGTCTGGCCTATAGTGTTGTTATGTCGGTGCAACGCAAACAACTCGATAAACTTGGACGCAAAGAATTATTAGACTTACGCATTTGTGATCTTGATATTCAGATCACCGATAGTCCATTAGCACCACGCATTGATCAACTTTATCAAGAACTCACGGCACATCAGTTCAAATTTAAACCGCACTTCTGGTTATCCGATGACTGGTTTTGTCCAGATGGTATAACTGGCGTTGCGATCCCTTTTTATCTAGCGCATAAAAAACTGATTCAACTGGAGCGAGCCTTAACCATGGATGTTGAAGGCGGCGATAAGCAGTGGTGTATGAACCTGCTTCGCCATGAAACTGCTCATGCCTTACTCAATGCCTATAAACTGGAAAAAAGAAAAGACTGGCAAAAGATGTTTGGCAATCCCAATAAAAAATATCCGAACACCTACTGGCCCAAGCCCTATGACAAACGCTTTGTGCTCAATCTACCTAACTGGTATGCGCAAAGCCATCCGCATGAAGACTGGGCCGAAACCTTTGCCGTCTGGTTGCGCCCCAACTCCGACTGGCGACATCGCTATGCCGACTGGCCTGCAATCAAAAAATTAAATTATATTGATCAGTTAGCGGATGAAATTAGGCGCCAGCCACCAAAACTAAAATCAAGAAAAACTGAACACCCATTTAAGCAGATCAAAACAACACTGGGTGAATATTATGAAGAAAAAGTACAACGTTATGATGCCGATGGTCCTGAGTTTATTGATCGTGACCTGTACAAACTCTTCGGCCATCCCAAAAAGGGCAAACAATCTCCAAAGGCCTCCACCTTTCTTATGAATGTACGCAAAGACGTGATTGAATCTGTCGAATACTGGGGCGGAGAATACCGCTACCGCATCGACCGTACCATCCGGAACATGGCTCGACGCGCCGATGAACTTGAGTTACAACTCTACTGGGATGCGGATAAGGTAAAGACTGAGCTGGTAGCCTGTTTAACGATGTTGGTAGTGGATAAGATGTTGAAAGATGGGTTTCATATTACATTGTGAATTTTTTATACATATAAAAGTATCGACGTCTTTGATCAGCCGAGCATTGGCGGCGGAATTTTCAAGGAAATGTGCACAAAACTTACACATCCCCTGGCCCGATCCCACGACCGAATGCAGAGGGAACGAATTAATCTCAAAACCCCAAATATAAACCCTAAAAAACCCGCGCAACCGTCCGCCATTAATAAAAGGAATTTCTACTCAATCAGGCATGTATGAAGAAACTACGGGTGATGATGTTAGTCCATCCAGAGATGGAACCGCTGGAACATCTGACCGATCCTAAAGATCCTGAATATCTCAAACGCGAAACTGAGATCGATGTGCGACGCGCATTACTCAAGCTCGGCCATGAACTTGAGGTAGTCTGCGTTGATGATGAGATAAACCCCATACGTGATGTTATTTCTAAATGGAAACCCGATATCGCCTTTAATTTGCTAGAAGATTTTGCCGGGGATGGCGCACTTGATTTTTACATTGTTAGTTATCTCCATATGGCCGGGATTCCTTTTACAGGTTGTAATCCGCGCGGCATGATGTTGGCCCGTGATAAGGCCTTGTCGAAAAAGATTTTACATTTTCATCGTATTAAAGTGCCTGAATTTCAGATATTCCCATATGGTAAAAAAATCAAATCGGCCAAGTTAAAAAGTCTTCCTTATCCAATGATTGTAAAATCAAATATAGAACAGGGTTCGGTCGGTATATCACAAGCCTCATATGTAACGAATGATAAAGATCTTATTCACCGAGTTGAACAACTTCATGCAATGACATTGGGAGATGCTATTGCAGAACAATATATAGATGGCCGTGAGCTATATGTTGGTGTGATGGGTAACAAACAACTTGAGGTGTTACCTGTACGTGAATTGATATTTGATCAGCACTCTAGTCAGGAGCAACGTATTGCCACTTATAATGTGAAATGGAATGACCGTTATAGAGAAAAAATCGGCTTTAAATACAGCTTTGCAAATGATATTGGCAAAAGGATTGAGTCAAACATCAAAAAAATGTCTCGTCGCATTTATCGAAAATTATTACTCAGTGGTTATGCTCGTCTGGATTTCCGCATGGATTCGCAGGGTGAAGTCTATGTGCTTGAAGCCAACCCCAATGCTGCGATTACCCACGACGATGACCTGGCATTATCCGCAAAAAAGGCAGGTTATGATTATCCAAAATTCATTACTCGACTGCTCCAGCTAGGGCTTAAAGCAGCCTGACTAAGCCATTGATTCAATAGTCAATTTTACTTTTCTCCTCACCATCCTGTCATTTCATAATGCAATAATAAATTTTCTAAAATTCAGCCAGTTAGAGACGATATATTAATTAGCACATTAGAAAATGTCGTTTTTGCGCGCAGGGTGTAGTTATGGGTAAACATAAGGGAACGATTTCTCTTCAAACAAATCATTCTCAACACAACGATCCTTTCGTTGAATTGCTTGCCGGTACAACAGCCGAAATCGGTGAGCAATTTTTTGAGACACTGGTAAAACACCTGGCACAAACTTTTGAAGCACAGTTTGCTCTGGTCACTGAACTCGTTCCTGAAAAAGCGGGTCATGTTCGCACTCTGGCGTTTAGTGCGCATGGTAAAGCCATCGAAAATATTGAGTATCAAGTAAAGGGGACACCTTGCGAGGGCGTCTATGACAATGGCTTAACTTATGTAAAAGCGAATTTACAGGCACTTTTTCCTGATGACGATGATCTTGTCAACATGGGTGTCAACAGCTACCTGGGTATGCCCCTGAATAATTTGCTAGGTGAATCGATCGGACACATCTGTGTCCTTGGTGTCAATGCTCTTGCCGAACATGATCACGCCAAAGACTATCTCAAAATCTTTGCTGCACGCGCCAGTGCTGAGATGTTACGCATTAAGGCTGATAAACAATTAGTCGCTCAAAGAGAAGGGCTTGCGCAACTGGTTGATGAGAAAACCCATGAATTAACCCACGCAAAAGAAGCCGCTGAATCTGCCAATAGAGCTAAAACCGAATTTCTTGCCCGCATGAGTCATGAATTAAAGACACCGCTTCATGCTATATCAGGGTTTTCGCAGCTCATGATTGAAGAAACAGCAGGTGAATTAAACTCTGTCTATAAGGAATATGCCGATAGCATGCATACAGCAAGCAAACATCTGCAAAGCATCATTGATGAACTACTCGATTTCTCCATGATTGAAATCGGTAAAATCAAAACCTTTATTGCTCCCTGTCAGGTTAAAAAAGTTATCGATAGCTGTATCCAGATTGTTGACCGCAAGGCAGATGAAAAAAATATCTCAATCACTTATGCAAACGATATCGACAATAATGCCATGATCATGGTCGATGAATCTCGCCTGCAGGAGATTATTATTAATCTGCTCACCAATGCGATTAAATATAATCATGATGATGGAAGCGTTATCATTGATATAAAACGTACCGATAAAAATAAAGTCTCCATTTCCATCACCGATGATGGTATGGGCATTTCCAAAATCGAACAGGCTAAAGTCTTTACCGAGTTTGAGCGCCTCCATGCCGATGATCAATGTATTGAAGGTACTGGCATTGGCCTGGCCATCACCAAGCGTCTGGTTGAACATATGGATGGCAGTATTTCTCTACAAAGCAAGCTTGGACAGGGTTCCAGCTTTACAGTTGAATTCCCCGTCGCCATCGATTAACGATCATGCAGTTTCACACTATACTCAACTATATGAGGAATTTTGGAGAACGAAGTGCCTAAACTAATCATTGTTTTTCTCATCAGCTTACTTCCTTCACAACTACTGGCGCGCGACGTCGCAGGTGTCGACATCGCAGAACAACTCACCATTACTCCTGGTAATCACATCTTTCTTAATGGTGCCGGAGTTCGCTCAAAGTTCGTATTTGATATTTATGTCGGCGCCCTGTATCTAAAAAAACCGTCGAAAGATATCAATGAAATACTCAATATGGACGGCCCCAAACGGATACTGATGCATTTTGTCTATGATGAAGTAGAAAAAGAAAAACTCACTGATGGCTGGATCGACGGCTTTAAGAACAACAATTCTGCAGAACAATTCGCACAATTAAATGAGCGCCTGCAAAAATTTAATAGCTACTTTATAACTGTTAAAAAAAATGACGTAATTATGCTGGATTACATTCCAGGGGTTGGCACTGAGATCCATATCAACAATGACGTCAAAGGCAGTATCCCCGGCCAGGACTTCTACCATGCCCTGCTCAAGGTCTGGCTAGGCGAGATTCCTGCCGATCCGGAGCTGAAAAAAGCCATGCTCGGCATTACTGCATCTGAATAATACAGTTTAACCCTTCTGAGATTACACTTGTCTAGTCGAGGCGTTTGCCTTTACCCTTGCTGGCCAAATGCAGGGTATGTTTACAGATAAGATGAATCCGACCACGTGCGAGTTTAATACAACGCTTATTCTCAAAGTCTTTGAGAATACGACTGATCATTTCACGCGTGGTCCCCAGTTCATGGGCAACATCCGCATGAGTGACAACAATGGGGTGACCACAGCTACGATCAAACTGCTCAATCAGCCAGCAGGCGACCCGCAGGTCAAGCCGATCAAAGGCAAAACCGGAGACGAGGTTTGTGAGCAAGGAAAGACGCTCAGTAAGCGTACGTAATACATAATTACGGAAACTGGGTGACTCATCCAGCGCCTTATGAAACGCAGTTCTTGATATAATCAGCCCGCGCATAAGTGTTTCTGTCTTTGCTGTGATATTCGATTGTACACCGGCAACCAGATTATTCAGGTTATGTACACATAGCTGACCCGGCTCAACGCGATACAACGTCACTTCGCGACCTTCATCAGAATTACGAAAAACACGCACACAGCCTTCGAGAATCAGCATCAGCTGGCTGCATTCCATGCCGGCATAAAATAGTGTCGTATCCGCATCGAAACTGTGCACACGCGCATTACTAAGCATTTCCCAGCACTGGGGGTCGGCATTCTCAGTCAGGGCAGGGTAATCGGCCAGCAAGGCCTTCAGTTCAGCCAGATCCTGCTGAGCACGATTCAGTGAAACCACGGGTGATGTCTTCATTCACGTATACCTTTTACAAAGACTCAGGCTTGCCAAATTCTCCGCCAAGAACGGCGGTTTATCCAGATATATTCAATTAATAATAGACATTATTGTAGCCTATAACCACAATAACCGTAGGAATTATGTCATTTTTTGTTACAGCGATATGTGCCAAAAGGCACACTAGTAAAAAATGGGGCCCGAAGGCCCCAAGGGTATGGTCTGTGCTTTAGGATTATTATTGTTATTCGCTTAATAATGACTTAGGTGAAAAGCGTGATATCGGCATCACCTGCAAATTCAAGGAAAGTCGCGGCACCACAGTAATCAATGCCATCAATAAATTCAGAGCTCGACATATCAAACAAATCGACCGTCATCTGACAACCAATCATTTTTACATCTGATTCAAGGCAAAGATCACGCAGCTCTTCAAGGCTGGCAACACCTTTCGATTTCATTTTTGATTTCATCATCATGGTCATCATCGACTGCATGCCTGGAATAGCCATGCCTATGATGGGAAACCATTTGTCCATCCCCATGGGCATGGGCATACCCGGGTTGCCTAATGGGCTGACGGAAACATTGATTTTTTTCTTCAATAACTGCAAGCCATAAAAGGTAAAGAATATCTGCACTTCATAACCCAGGGCAGCTGCCGTCGATGACAGAATAAATGGTGGATAACCCCAGTCCAGGGTTCCTTTAGTAGCAATAATTGCCATTTTTTTGTTGCTCATAATTTTGCACCAGTATTGCGTAATCTTAGATAGTAGTTAGTTTAGGACACGCCTGATAATAGTTCTGTGTGTTTAGATACAGAATCGGGTATATAATCCGAAGATATTTAAAAACAGACTATTAATCAATAATTTATAGACTTAAATAGAAGATTTGTCACAATTATATCTGATTAAAATTTATCCAGAACAAGCTGAACATTAAGTACAGAGGATTTTATAATTCCCGCCTCAAAGCTGCGTGTAATTGATTATTTCTTATCTTCTTTTCTAGTTCACCTATTTTCCGCACTTCCTGATAAAAACTCTCCAGCACGAAATTTTGTTTCTGTAACATTCGTTCAAAGGCAGGCACTAGATCATAATAGGTCGCCACTAGCGCAAGTCGTGCATTATTAATTTCTTTACTCATCCATCTGTCATAGCCTTTATAGCCCTGCCACTTCTGTTTTAACTGTTGGTAATCTACATGCATTGATTTAATTATTCCCTGTTTCTTATCCGACATGGTTTTCTGATCATATTTTTCTGCATAAAGCGTTTTTAGTTTAGTTTGTGTGGACCGTAGCAGCTGATTAAAATCGGCCTGACGATTTTTATATGTACGATAACGTTTGATCGATTCCGCATCGCCCTGCTTTTGCAGCCAGCGTCGTACACCTTCTAATTCTAATGCCGTTGCAAAGGCTTCATTAAATGCAGAATCATCATCGATATAGATCAACTGGTGTGCCAATTCATGAAAAATAATACCGGCAAGATGAGCCTCTTCATTATAAAGCATGGAACTGAGTACAGGATCATCAAACCAGCCGAGGGTAGAGTAGGCCGCAGCACCAGAGACATAAACGTCATAGCCCGCGGCCTTTAATTCTTCCGCCTTTTCATTGGCCTGCTGTTCATTAAAATAACCACGATAGCTAATGCAGCCGACGATAAGAAAACACCACTTTTTTGGTTCGACGGAAAATTTCTCCGCGGCAACCACATTCCAGACAGGATATGGGCGATCCAGCTTTACAAAGTGTGTATAGCTATCATTATCTGGCAAGCCGAGTTCTGTTACAGCAAATTTCCTGATTTCCAGCACTCGCTTAAGCTTTTCCTGCAGAGCCTGACTTGTATCTTTGTTACTGATAATTTCATTGATAGGCTGCTGGCCTGACATCAGATCTAAATGGCCATTCATGATATGTGAGTAATATGAAAGTGTGGCGCAGCCTGACAGTAGCGTCAGAACGAATATAAAACCTGATATGCGAACCAGCATTGATATAAAACTTCGCAAGTTAATGTGTAAAGAAACTAGCAATTTTATCTTTCATGCCATCATCAAATATTTTCATTGCAACACAGTCCTTTCGTTTTAATTGTCCAGCCAACTCTCGTAATTGTCTGGCGCGTTTTTTATTATTCCTGTGTTCTGTAAAGTTTTGAAAATAAGCCTGATATAAACCTTTACTCACATAGCGATCATGACAGGCAAGGTTACCCGCAAGTCGACCCCAATTGTCATAGAAGTAAACATTATTTGACAAATTAAGACATGACGGAATAAGTCTGTTATTCCTGTCACACAAAGGTTGATGCTTGCCGCCAATATAAGATCGTTTAATTACAGCCTGTGTAAAATCGGTTGTTTGTCCAATACGCAATTTGATTTTATCTCGAATGGCAACACCAAGATATGGCATTGAAGACAAATCTTCTAATTTTCCAACCGTTGTATTGCTTAAGTTCGAATGTCCCAGTTCTGACTGCTTTAACAGTGCACCACTTAAATTAGCATTAGAAAGATCAGCGCCGCGCAAATCCGCCGATTCCAGATTAGCGCCCTGTAATTGAGCGAAATTTAAATTTGCACTCTGCAGATTAGCATTTGCAAGATCAGCACCCTGT
>JAOULB010000335.1 GCA_029882235.1 Gammaproteobacteria bacterium
GACTCGTGAAAAAATCAAGTCTGACTTGCTTATGTTAATGGATCAACTCACTGCAATTCAGGGCGACGATCCAATGATTCAGGTTAATGTCGATAGCCAGTCTATCGCTGAAGTTGTTGCGAACTGGACGGGCATTCCTGTAGGTAAAATGGTTTCAGATGAGATCCAGTCCATCCTTAATCTTGGTAATCTTCTGGGCGAGCGCGTTATTGGACAACAGCATGCACTCGATTCCATAGCCGAAAATATTCGTACCTCACGTGCGGGTTTAACTGATCCACGTAAACCCATCGGCGTCTTTTTCATGGTAGGTTCCAGTGGCGTTGGTAAAACCGAAACGGCCCTGGCGCTGGCAGATCTTCTATATGGTGGAGAACAGAACATCACAACCATTAATATGTCTGAATTCAAGGAAGAACATAAGGTATCCATGTTACTGGGCTCACCTCCGGGTTATGTTGGCTATGGTGAAGGTGGCGTACTGACTGAAGCTGTTCGTCGCAAACCTTATAGTGTTGTGTTACTTGATGAAATGGAAAAAGCACATCCAGGTGTGCAGGATATTTTCTATAACCTGTTTGACAAAGGCACCATCAAAGATGGTGAAGGACGCGATATTGATTTCCGCAATACAGTCATCATCATGACTTCGAATGCGGGTGAAGAGCATATTCGCGCCATGTGTGCCTCAGGTGAGGAGCTACCCACACCCGATGTTTTATTAGATAACTTTAGACCGCAGTTGCTCAATTACTTTAAGCCTGCATTCCTGGGGCGCTCAACGGTCATCCCCTACTATCCACTTGGTGATGACGATTTAATGAAGATCTGCGCCATCAATATGCGCCGTATTGAAAAACGCGTGAATGAGCATTATGACGCTGAGTTTAGCTATGATGAAGATGTCATGCTCCACATTGTTGCGCGCAGTCAGGAAGTCGATACAGGCGCAAGAAATATTGAAAATATTCTTACCCGTACCATGCTGCCTGAAATGGCATCTGAATGTCTCTCAAAAATGGCCAAAGGTGAGGAAATTACAAAAATCCATGTCGGCGTTTCTGAGGATGGGACATTTTCATATGAGATTGCGGCCTCTGGTGGTGCTGCGAAAGTGCGTGTTGATGTCAAAGATGGTGAACTAAACTGCGAAGTAAGCTAATAACAATACAGAGGCCATCTGCTGATGGCCTCTGTATATGACTCACCATTCATCATTGCTTTAAACCTGTTCTAAAACAGGTTTAAAGGATGATTTACTTCCATATATGACTTATTTCTATGGACAGAAAATGTCCAAAAGTGTTATATTTTATAGGTCATAAGCAAGACAAGAAAAACTATAACTTACTGTTTTATAAGGGATATTTGAGTCTTAAATCAAATGGATTTTTCACCACTTCGATTACCTATATTGTTATCAGGATTAGTCATTTCTGTGGGCATCGCTATGCCTGTTGCCCAGGCAAAAACAGTATCAAATGATGAGCTGAAACAGCTTGAGGAGCGTTTCAGGGCGGTTTCCTCCGCGGTGTATACCGATTTTACCCACACACGCCCATTTGGTAACACACGCTATAAAACTCTTACCGAGCTGGAACAAACTATAAGCCAGCTGGTTGAACAGGGTAAACATATACAGGCTATTGATATCGTCAAACGAAACCTGAATATGATCAAACAAGGCGTTGATAACCGAGCTATTTTCACAATTTTTGATTTACTGCTGACGCATAATGAGTGGCAAACCGCTGAAACACTACTCAAAGAAGTCGAAGACGTTGGTGATAAATCCTTATCTGCTAATGTCTATTTTAATTACGCCAAGTATTATATGAGTCGAGGCGAATGGAAAAAGGCATTAAACAACTTACGTGGCATTAAAGATGATCTGCAGACTGAAGACGCCAATTATGCCTTACTACTACAGGGTATTTCATTACAGCGTCTGAAAGATCATCGTGGATCGCTAAAGTTTTATAACGCCATCCCAGCCACTTCAAAATACCACCCTCATGCAACACTAAATATTGCTGTTGCATATATTCGTCAGGGATGGTGGACAGATGCAAAAATTGCTATCGATAAAATACTCGATGATCACCGAATTAAAATCACCGATGAAATGACAAACCGACTTTACCTTGTTACAGGATATTCATTACTACAACAAGGTTATTACCGCAATTCACGACAGGCATTCAGGAATATTGACGTCGATAGTCACTATGCAAATCGGGCATTACTGGGCATCGCCCTCACTGCATCAAATCAGGAAGATTATGTTGGCGCATTGAATGCAATTAATATCCTGCGTCAGAAAAAAACATTCGATTTGTCTGTAGATGAAGCTAACCTGTTACTCCCCTACACCTATGAGAAACTTAGCCAGAACTTAACTGCCTCTAAAGGCTACTCAGAAGCCCTTGCTTTTTACCAAAAAAGAGTCGGCGAATTGACTAGTCTGCTTGTATCTAGCACATCAAATGCTGGTAATATAAAAATCGTGCGTAACAACTCGTTGGAAATCGGCAACAATCACATCGATTATGCACGATATTATCCAGCGTCATTTCTGCAGAACCATACTGAACTCAAAGCATTACAACCGCATGTTGAAAGATATGGCAGTTCCAATTTGAAAAACAGATTTAATAGTTTATTGGCGCAACATAACGCCACTTTAATAAAAATTGCTCGGAATCTGGTTAATATTCGTATCGAACACCTTAACAGTTATATGAGCCAATCCAGATTTGGTCTTGCGCGACTCTATGACAATAGTGTCGCGACGAAGTAAAACAATTATGAAATCAATTATTTATATTTTTTCTATTAGCCTACTGCTCTCTTCGTGTAGCAATGGCCCTATTAAAAAGACACTACGTGATGTTGATATCACATCTAAAAAACAAACCAATAGTGCTGTTTTCATTAAACCGAAATCTGATGAAGAAATTAGAAAGGCCTATGAGGAATATTTAAAGCACGCCACTTCTGATTCCTCTCTACGACTG
>JAOULB010000336.1 GCA_029882235.1 Gammaproteobacteria bacterium
TGTCCAGGCTCTTACTTCTTTTTTTCCTGCAGTAAAGTAGGTTTGCAACCCAAGTAATTCATAACCCGCACGAATCACGCGGTTCAGACCGGGTTCTTCCAGCCCCATTTCATTAAGAAAATCCTGTTTCTCTTCATCGTCGAGTTCGACCATTTCTGACTCGATCGCTGCGCACACTGGCACCACTGGTGCATCTTCCTGTGCTGCATATTCGCGCACCTTATCGAGCAATGGATTATTTTCAAACCCATCTTCGCTAACATTGGCAATGTACATGGCGGGTTTAATGGTAAGTAAAAATAGCTCACGCAACATCAACTTTTGATCATCATCAAGTCCCATCGCACGCACCAGCTTTCCTTCATCGAGTTGTGCTCTGACCTGTTCGAACAAAGCCAGTTTTGCCTTGGCTTCTTTATCACCTGACTTGGCAACCTTGGCTGTTTTATGAATGGCTTTTTCAACACTATCCATATCGGCCAGCGCCAGTTCCGTATTAATGACTTCAATATCATTAATGGGATCAACTTTACCGGCAACATGCACTACATCGTCATCCTCAAAACAACGAACAACATTGGCTATGGCGTCTGTCTCACGAATATTCGCCAGGAATTTATTCCCCAGGCCCTCGCCTTTGGAGGCCCCGGCGACCAGACCTGCGATATCAACAAACTCAATGGTGGTAGGCAAAACTTTTTCAGGATCCACAATGGCTGATAATTTATTTAAACGTGGATCAGGTACGGGTACGATGCCGACATTAGGTTCGATAGTGCAGAAGGGATAGTTCTCTGCCTGTATGCCTGCTTTGGTCAATGCATTGAACAAGGTAGACTTGCCGACGTTGGGCAAACCAACGATTCCACATTTAATTCCCATGGTTTGGTATCCTAATTGAATTATTTACTATGTAAGCGATTCATGGCTTTGGCCAGATCGCCTGCAACAACTGCTGGTAATTCTTTTATCGCGTTATCAATCGCGCGTTCGATTTCAATACGGTCGTCCTGACTGACTTTATTCAGCACATGCCCGGTCACTCGCGATTTATCGCCGGGATGTCCAATACCTATACGCAAACGTATAAATTTATTACTGCCCATTTTCTGGATAATATCTCGCAGACCATTATGACCGCCATGGCCACCCGCGTCTTTGAGCCGAACAACACCGGCATCCAGATCCAGTTCGTCATGCACAACCAGAATGGCTTCGAGCGGGATTTTATAAAAGTTGGCCAGCGCCTGAACGGACTGCCCACTTAGATTCATAAAGGTCTGTGGTTTAAGCAGCCAGACTTCTTCACCATCAATACGACAGCGTGCTGCTTCACCCTGAAACTTTTTTTCTGGATTAAAGCTGGCCCCATTTTGCCTCGCCAGTTCATCCACAAACCAAAAACCGGCGTTGTGGCGCGTGTCCTGATATTCGCGGCCGGGATTTCCCAGACCAACAATCATTTGTACGCGACCAGACAACGCCGGTTCTCGTTTTCAGATGCTGAAAAAGGCTTAGCTTTCGCTATTGCCTTCTTCACCACTCTTTGCTTCCTCACCACCTTCAGCAGAAGCGTCAGCTGCAGACTCTTCCTTCGCTGCACGAGGCATATGAATTGAAGCAATAGGCTGATCATGGCCTTCGCCATGTGACAGTTCAACAATTTCCACGCCAGCAGGCAGTTTGATGTCAGACAGATGCACAATACCGTCCAGATCCAGCTCAATCAGATCAACCTCGAGGAATTCGGGCAGGTCTTTTGGCAGGCAGGATACTTCTGTTTCCGTTGCATTGTGGGTTACCAGGCCACCTTCACGTACACCCGGCGCCTGGTCTTCATTCATGAAGTGCAGCGGTACATGGACACGAATCTTTTCAGACATGTTCACACGCTGGAGATCCATATGCATAACAACAGGCCGGGAAGGATGACGTTGCAGATCTTTGATGATTGCATTTTCTTCCTTTCCATCCAGCTTGACTGTGAGGATGTGTGAGAAAAAGGCCTCGTTTTCCAGTTTGTGCAGCAGATCATTCTGATCGACACAAAACGAAGTCGGTTCTTTACCCGCGCCATATAAAATAGCGGGAACTTTACCCGTACGACGCAGGCGGCGGCTCGCACCCTTCCCCAGGTCGTTACGGGCTTCAGCTTCTAGTACATAACTTTCACCACTCATTTGAGTTACTCCTGTTTCATATTTACAAATACCCGGTTTCCCGGTAACCATCCCCGCGACCAGAGATGGCTTACGCTTTATCTGCCGACAACATCATCGACAGACAAAATTCTAATCAACATACATACTGCTAACAGATTCTTCGCTATGGATCCGTCGCATGGTCTCGGCCAGCATACCTGCTACAGTGAGCTGACGAATTTTACTGCAGGCACGCGCCTGTTCACTCAGCGGTATGGTGTCTGTGACAACCAGTTCATCCAGCTGCGAGTTGTTAATATTTTTCACTGCCGCACCAGACAAAACTGGATGCGTACAATAGGCAACAACCTTTGCTGCGCCATGTTCCTTCAGTGCATTCGCCGCCTGTCCCAATGTCCCAGCGGTATCCACCAGATCATCAACAATGACACAGGTGCGACCTTCTACATCACCGATAATATTCATCACCTGAGCCACATTCGCGCGCGGACGACGTTTATCAATAATGGCAAGGTCTGCATCATCCAGTCGCTTCGCCAGAGCTCTTGCTCGGACCACACCACCCACATCGGGTGAGACGACCATCAGTTCCGGATATTCCTGTCGCCACACATCACCCAGCAATATCGGCGAGGCATAGACATTATCTACTGGGATATTAAAAAATCCCTGAATCTGATCGGCGTGCAAATCAACCGTCAATAACCGATCCGTACCAACAGCCATAATCATATCGGCAACAACCTTCGCCGTTACCGGCACTCTGGCTGATCGAGGCCGTCTATCCTGACGTGCGTAGCCATAATAAGGTATTACCGCCGTTATCCGGCTTGCCGATGATCGATACAGTG
>JAOULB010000027.1 GCA_029882235.1 Gammaproteobacteria bacterium
CCAGAACTCAGACGCGCATATGAAAGTGACCTTGAAGATGTAAGACAGTCATCTGAGAAAAATTCAGCGCAACAGAACTTTAGTCACATCGAAAAACTCATCACTAAAAGCGCCCAGCATTGGCAAAATCTGGCTGAACAATGTCTTGGAATTTTTGCAAAAAATGAGAAAGACTGGATCCAGCAAGTAGAAAGCTTGATTGAATCAAACCGTCTATAAGACAATACACTTTTATCGCTGCAGTTAGCCTACCTAATTATGGAAAAAACCATCAAACCACTGAGCTCGATCACTGAGCTAGCGCCGAACAGTTTCATTTTTGAGAAGAAATCAGCCTTACCCACCGAGGCCTGCGAGGAAATGATTCGTCGTTTTGAAGAACATACTGATGAGCAGTATGCCGGTCGCATTGGTCAAACGGTGTCACAGGATCAGAGCATTAAAAAAACCACCGATATTGTTGTCAGTGGTAAGCCCCACTGGAAAGATGTTGATCGTGCCCTGTTCCATTCTTTGGGAATGGCGATCAAAGAATTTCGCGAAACCTATGAATATTTTAAAGGGCCATTTAAGGACATGGGTTATGGCATTCAGCGCTATCATCCTGGTGAACACTATCACTGGCATATTGATGGCGGCAGCCACCAGTTTAGTCAGCGTCAATTAGTGGCGCTGTGGTATCTGAATGATGTGCCAGGTCCAGGCGGCGAAACGGAGTTCCTGTTCCAGAATCTTAAAGTTACCCCTGAACAGGGTAAGTTGATCCTGTTCCCGCCTTTCTGGACTCACGAGCATCGTGCAGTTACGGTGAATGAAGGGATAAAATACATCGCCACAACCTGGGTGGTGTTTGCCTGATAATATCAGACTCATTTACCTGGATTTGGATAGTGTGACTCTGAGCCCAAAAAACCTGTCTACACCTTAACCAAACCCGTAAATTAAACGATAATACTCCATTCAAATTAGACGGATTTGTGGGTGAAGCAGTAAATGGATCTCGATCTTCAGACAATCATTTTCTTTTCATTACCGATTGTATTTATCTTTATTTATGCCCTGATTAAATCATCTCGACATAAACAGAGTGTGTCGAGTTTGAAAGAAACCCAAAAGGCGGGAATCGAACCCGCATCCCTTCACCCTGTAACCAACCCTGGTAAATGTATCGGCTGTGGCGCCTGTGTCACTGCCTGCCCGGAAGGTAAAATACTCGGGCTGGTGCATGGCAAAGCACAGCTCATCAATCCAAGCAAATGTATCGGCCATGGTGCCTGTAAACGCGCCTGCCCGTTTGATGCCATTGAACTGGTATTTGGTACAGAAAAACGCGGCGTTGATATCCCGCATGTGAAAGAAAACTTTGAAACCAATGTGCCGGGCTTGTTCATTGCAGGTGAATTAGGTGGCATGGGACTGATTCGTAATGCGGTTGAACAAGGTCGTCAGGCCATGGAAGCAATACGCAAACTCAAGGGCATTGGTAAAGGCACAGGTCTGGACGTTGTTATAATAGGTGCCGGTCCAGCAGGTCTTGCTGCAACGCTGGGAGCAAAACAACACAAACTGCGCGCGGTAACCATTGAACAGGATTCACTCGGGGGTACGGTGTTTAATTTCCCTCGGGGTAAAATTGTCATGACCGCACCCGTTAAAATGCCGCTGGTGGGTAAAATCAGTTTTCGTGAAACGACCAAAGAAAAATTACTTAAGCTTTGGCAAAAGATTGAAAAAGATCAGAGCTTAAAAATTAACTATCGAGAAAAAGTTGAAGACATTAAACCCAGCGCTAATGGTTTTACTGTGACAACAACTAAATCGATCTATGAGACCAAAGCCGTGCTACTCTGTATTGGCCGACGTGGAACGCCACGGAAACTGGGCGTTCCCGGTGAAGAACTCCCCAAGGTGGTTTATAACCTGATCGACCCAGAGCAATACAAAGGCCAACATGTACTTATTGTTGGTGGTGGAGACAGCGCGCTTGAGGCTGCCACCAGTATTGCAGAACAACCAGGTAGTACGGTTACAATTTCTTATCGTAGTGGAAATTTTTCCCGCGCCAAACCAAAAAATCAGGAAAAAATTGATAAAATGTCCAGATCAGGTCAGATCAAGCTTTTATTATCATCGACTGTTGATCACTTCAGCGCCGATAAGGTCGTCATTAACTGTGAAGATAAAAAAGTTGAAATCGCCAATGATGCTGCCATTGTCTGTGCTGGCGGCATCCTCCCTACCCCATTCCTAAAACAGATTGGTATTGAAGTAGAAACAAAACACGGCACTGCCTGAGTTGTCTCATGAAGTTTAATTCTTTACCCATATATATAGTTGCTGCGATTATTTTTGTTGCTGTGACGTCGCCTGTCATTAGCAGTGAAATTCCTGCCGAAGCAAAAACGGCCATCAAGTTAAAAAACTATACCAAGGCAGTTAGTCTACTAAAAACCCCTGCAGAACGTGGCAATGAAGATGCGCAATACCAACTTGGCGTTCTTTATCGAAATGGACACGGCGTCAAAAAAGACTATCGAGAAGCGAGAAAATGGTTTACTAAAGCAGCAAATAAGAACCATACCAAAGCGCAATATGCACTAGGCGTCATATACCATAAAGGACTGGGTGTAAAAGAAGATGCCAGAGTTGCAAAACAGTGGTATCGACGTGCAGCCGCTAAAAAACATCGCCTTGCACAGCGCCAGCTTACCAAGCTGGCTTCAAATGAAGATGACAGTTACGTCATCAACAGTTCAAAAGAACGATTTCTGGCATTAAGAAAAAGTATACGCAAAGGAAGCACGACCGAAGTGCTCGCATTGGTCAACATTAACATAGACGAACGAGATCAGCATGGCTATACGGCATTATTAATCGCTGCGAATGAAGGTCAAACATCGATTGTGCGCGAGTTGACAAAAAGAAGTGCGAGCATTAATGCAACAAACAATAATAACGATACAGCATTAATACTTGCCGCAAAAAATGGACATGCCGACACAATCAGATTACTTATCGACAAGAACGCAAATATCAACAAATCCAACACACAGGGAAATACTGCCTTACATTTAGCTGCCCGAAATGGTCGTGAATCAGTTGTTGCGATACTTCTAAAAGCAGGCTCTCATATCAACGCTAAAAATTATAATAAACTCACACCATTAGCCCTGGCCACGCAGCGTGGGCACAAGTCTGTAGCAAAACAATTATTGGCGTCAGGGGCAACCCCAATAATAAATGCAGAAAAAAATAAACATCAACTCAGCCTTGGAAAAGGCGCAAAAAATAACACAACGGGATGGACGCCCCTTATGCTTGCCGCATGGCGCGGGCGTCACGATGAAATCAAAAGAATACTTTCACGTAATCCACGCAGCATAAACAACAAAGACAAATTAGGCTTTACGGCTTTAATGCGAGCCGTAATGAAACGCCACACCAAATCTGCAAAAACACTTCTAGCGAAAGGCGCTCATGTCAACGCCAAAACAAAAAATGGTGATACTGCCCTGATGCTTGCGGCTCAAGCCGGCCATATGGATGGAGTAAAAATTCTCATTAAGAGCGGTGCCGACATTAATAGCCAAAGAAAAGATGGCTCAACGGCTCTTATTCTTGCATGTCAGTACAGCCAGTCAAATGTTGCCACACTGTTATTAAAAAATGACGCAAAATCTCACTTCAAGCAGAAAAACAATGGCTACACTGCAGTAACATGGGCGGCACAGTCAGGATCAGCCAAACTTATAAAAACAATAATTAGCAGCGATGCCGTTCTAATAAAGAAGACAAAGGAAGGAAAAGCACCGTTATGGTACGCCGCCAACAATAACAATTATCGAGCGGCTAAACTATTGCTCGCACATCATCTCGACAAAAATGATTTAGACAAAAACCAGTTACAAGCAAGCTTTCTTACCGCAATAAGAAAGGGACACACTGAAACAGCAAAAATATTTATTCGTCATGGGTTCGACGTCAACACGAAAGATAACATATTGAACACACCATTAATTCTTGCCGCCAATGTCGGCGATCATCTGACAGTTGAACAACTTTTGTCTAAAAATGCAAAAATCAATCACAAAAACAAATTTGGTAACACAGCACTGATTGTAGCTGCCGCTAAAGGCCATAAAGAGGTCGTTAAATTATTATTAAGGAAAGGAGCTAACTCAAATATTCGAAATAACGATAAATTTAATGCTGAAGACACCGCCCGAAATTCGGGGCATTCAACAATCGCTCAATTAATACAGGAATATTGATTTAAAAATCCATCAAAAAACCAGCACTGAGAATATATACATTTTCTGAAGTATCAAATGCTGCGCCCGTGGTGTCATTCATTTCATATTGCAATTCACCTTCGAATTTGATGTCACGTTTATATTTGTAATCAACTTTCAATGCGGGTCGTAGTGAAACTGTTTCCGAGCCATTATTTCGTGTTGTGTTTTCCAAAATAAACTTTGGATTAAGTCGCCATTTTTTATTTAAATTAAATCGGTCATTGACAAATATTGAATTTCTCTCATAACTACTAGTATCCGATATTTTTGCGCCGACAATAAAAGTATCAAACTTCGTAAATATACTAGTACCAATCAACTGCACACCATAATAATATTCATCACCCGTCGATGGCTGGGCTTCCACTCCTGCAGACGCTGGTGTACCCGATAAATTCGACAGTGTAATATCACCATTAATTGCAAAAGACTTACTGACGGGTGCCGTAGCCGACACGGTAATTGAGCGATAATCCGCTGTTCGATCACGTGCAATCTCGCGAATTTCAGTTTCTGTAAAACCACCCGTGGTCATCATATCTGCAATGCTTGTATGCACCTGGCCCTGTAATGCGTTTGTCGTTAACATATATGGGCTTTTACCGTAGTTAAAGCTTACATTAAGCGATTTGTTATTCTGATAAAACCAGGTACCAACAAAAAATACCCTGTTTATTTCTTTATATGATTGATCATAATCTAGAAGTGTAAAAAGCGCTTTATCCTTACTCACATAACGAATCTCACCACCTATAGCATCTCGATCGAGAATACCATCTACCTCCTGGGTCATATAAAAGACATTAAAGTCCCAATATTTAAAGAAGGTACCAAAATCCATACTAATTCCGTGAAAAGGACGATGATCCTGAATCTGGTTGGTTTGACTGGTCTGAACGGGATAACCACCAAATATATTAAGCTGCCAGTCTGGGTTTAAACGATATTCTGCCCATATACCATCCATACGTCCTAAAATGCCAGAACTGTTTTTTGACTGGCGACCAATCTTGGCTCGCATTGACTTGGGTCTATCTGCCATATCAATAAATAGTGCAGATATTCTTGCATCACTTTCTTCACTTGGCTCTTCGAAATCATAGAGATAACTGCCAGAGAACTGCATTTTAATATCACTGCTGTCACTTCTTCGCCGTGATATCATATTTAAACTACTTGTTAAGGTGGAAGCATCAGTTGTTAATACATTCGAATCACGGCGCTCAAATCGATAGTACTCATAAAGACTGCCATAATGATCCCAGCTTGCTTTTCTTTCTTTTCTTTTTCTGCTTAGTTTTCTTTTTGGTAAGTGTTTTGCTGTAACAATTGCTTCCAGCCTTTGTCTAACCCTGTCTGCCCCCTCGCCTTCTGGGTACAGACGAAGATATTCTTTGTATTCCGCTTTGGCGTGAGCATATTGGCGATTTTTTTCTCTAGCCACCCCCAGATATTCCTGGGCAATTTTTCTGTATTTCAAACTTCCTCGACTCAATAAGCGGGTGTATGATCTGATCGCCTTATCATATTGGTCCTTTGCCATTTGCACGCGGGCCTGCTCAAGCACCTTTGCCGAGGTTTCTTCATCATCAGCCAGAAGCCCTGTAATATTTTTCTTTTTGGTTTTACTAATACTTTTTGGCGTCAGCCATGATTTTCTATATTTAAGATCATATTTTTTTACTGTATCAATCCACGCACCACGATAGTTTGGACGTATTTTTTTGATTATCCTGTTTGCTTCCTTTCTGCTTTTAAAAAACCCAAGCCGCAGTCTATTCCATGTTTTTCCTCGACTCTTAACCTGCACAGAATAAACTGCATATTTTTCGTCTAGTTTTAATTCATCAAGTGTTGATGTTTTATTTTCCCCAAAGGCGGATTCGACATTAATGACGTACTGATATGAGGACTCTTCTTGTGCGACAGAATACTCAACGAAAACAAAAGCAAGCAATATTGCTATTAATCCACGGCCAAACTCAAATCCATACAACTTTTTTGGAAACATAAATACTACTCTTTAAGGTATGTCACCAACTTGGGCTGTTGATAGTGTGTTGACTACCCGCTGGCCGTGATTCAGTTATGGTTGTAAACGAGTTGTTTTGATATATATGACATGCTGTTGAAGCACAACTCTGCAACTCATTAATCGTATAATTAATTCTTGTTGGGTTTTCCGTTTTTATATGCGGATCTGGTCTGTAATCGCCAGAATGACATGAAATACATGAACCCGCCGGGTCGATTTCATTATGGTTAAACGTAGCTGGGGTCCAGGCATTGGTTGTATGACAATCTTCACAATTATTACTACTGGCTATATGGCCCCCATCCTTACCCTCGGCAATCGAGTTATTGTGACAAGAGAAGCATGAGCCTGACACACAACCATGATCGACTCGTGACACATCCCATGATGATGTTCTGTGGCAACTATCACATTGACAGCTGGTGGCAATATGGCGATTAGATTTACCCGTGGCGCGAGTTCCATCATGACAACTGCTGCAGGTTCCTGCCACATTTGAATGGTCGAATCTGGCCGGCGTCCAGGCATGGGTTGAATGGCAGTTCTCACAATTATTGCTGCTTGTTATATGCGATGGGTTTTTACCTGTCGCAGTCGAGCCGTTATGGCAACTAAAACAACTACCCGTAATATTCGAATGATCGAAGCGCGCAGGCACCCAGGCCGATGTAATATGACAGTCATCACATGAGCCATTTGTGTTGACATGATTAGGCGGCTTACCGGTTGCTGTGACGTTATTATGGCAATTTCGGCACGTCCCCATCACATTACTATGATCGAATCGTGTGACATCCCAGGTTGAACCTGAATGACAGGACTCACAATCTCCTGATGTGCGGACATGGTTAAGCGGCATTTGTGTTGTGCCAATCTGACTACCTCGGCCATGACAGTCAGAACAATGTTTAGGAATTCCTTTGAAAATACCTCGGATATGACAACTATTACACTCCAGTCTCTCATGTGAGTTTGATAAAACAAAACCCGTCGTTGAGTGATCAAAATCTTTTTTGGCTGCACTACTGCTGTTCGCAGTTAACAATAAAACAACGACCAGACTAATAATAATCAGATATAAAAAAGAATTGAGAGGTTCACGATTCGGTTTTATCCATTTTATACTCATTGTCTTTCCCTTCGCCTGTTATTATCGCCGCATTTTGATATCTGAAAACGATTTTGTCGTATGACATTGAACACACTTACGACCAAATTCGCCATCATGTGCATCATCACCACCATGGCAGTCGCCGCAGGTACTGAACTGTTCTTTTACATCGGAAATTGATCGGTTGTGACAGTCATGACAATGAAGCTTTCTATGCTTGCCTGTAATTTTAAAGCTGGTCTGCCGGTTATGGTCAAATCGCCACACTCTCCAGCCATTTGGATTATGGCATAGCTCACAACGCACCCCTAATTTTTGTTTGTGCACGTCATCTGATTTGTGACAGGCTGTACAGTTTTTCTTTGCATCCTTGTACCGATTCGTTAAGTGACATTCTTCACAGGACACCGCAGAATGCAGCCCAACCAACGGGAATTTGGTTAAGTCATGATCAAAAATCACTTTCTTCTCCCAGCCATAGATATTGTGGCAACGTTGACACTCTTTTCCCTGCTGACCTTTATGTACATCATCTTTTTTGTGGCACTCGCGGCACTTCCGTCGGTTTTCATTTTTGTTTGGCTTGCTGGTATGGCAATCCTCACATTTTGCCTTTTTATGTTTTCCTTTTAATGGAAACTTGGTTTTCTTGTCATGATCAAAAAATGACTCTTTCCATTTTATTGACTTGTGGCAATCCTGACATTTTTTACCAAACACCCCTTTATGGCTATCATCGTTTTTATGACAACTATAACAATCTTTTTTCAGTTTAACTTTATAAGGATCTTTTCTGTGACAGTCATTACATTGTATTTTCTTGTGCCGCCCCTTTAAGGGAAACTTGGTCTTTTTGTCATGATCAAATTTCATTTTCCCCCAACTTTGCGGGTTATGACATTTTTCACAGTTGCGGCGACTTTTCTTTTTATGAACATCATCAAATTTATGACAGTCATAGCATTTGTTTGTTGTTTTTACATACCGATTCCCTGGATGACAGTCTACACAAGCCGTTTTTTTGTGTTTTCCTTTTAATTTAAATTTTGTTTCGTCGTGCTTATAAATAATAAGCTTCCAGTCTTTGCCTGTATGGCAATTGTTACAGCTTTGCTGTTTTTTCTTTAACCGATTAAAACCGCCTTTGTGTGGATTCTGTTTTTTATGGCACGATTCACAGCGAGAATCTGCCTGTCGATACTTCTTGCCCTTTTTATGACATTGCTTGCATTCCACATGCTGGTGTTTCCCCAGCAATTGCATGTCGGTTTTATCATGATCAAAGGTATACACATTTAGCTTTACAATATCTTCCTTGCGGCCCTTATGATCGGTGTGACAATCTTTACATTTTTGTTTTTTATATATTTTTCCGTGATAGCCGTTTTTGTTTTTAATATCTTTCGATACTTTCTTATGGCACTTGCGACATAATGCGTCCTGACTCACGCGCCCAAGTACATTATGGCAATTGCTACATTCTTTCTCGTATTTTTTATGTCCCTGAATTACCTTGCCCGGCATCACCAGCGACTCTATCGACGCTGCAAATGCTCCAGAATAGAACAGACACAAAAAAACAATAATAAACCCTGCAAATCTATTCATTTAATACAGATGCACGACAAATACATGCACTATCCCTGTCAGCACCAGCATTACGAACAATGGATAATGCAAATAATGCCAGATGGAAAATAATCTTACATATGCTGTAAACCCCGAGAGCTGCTTTACATTTTGAATATATATTTTTATTGTCTTCTTTGCCTTTCGTTTAAGATCTCTATATTCAGAACCTGCCAGTCCTTTTTTTTCTGCATATCGTTTTATTATTTTATTGGTGTATGAAGTTATCCGAAAATAAATGATGCGTGATAACACCATAACAACGGGCAGCCTTAACAGACTTAAAATAATTCCCCGATGGGTAAGACAGCTTGCCTCATAACGCTGCATCGCCGTTATAAGCTCATCACCTAATCGCAGCCGTTTGCCGAGCTTACCTTTATTGATGTTTAAATGTTCTTTCAGTTCCTCAAGGTTTGCGTGGCGCCCATAGAGTCCATAATGAATTTTTGCGTAAAAAAATCGGCCAATCAGGCCGCTACTCGCAACAACAATCATGGCAAGCATTGCCAGGGTGCTATTTGCCGAGCCTAGTGAAAAATTGGAATGAAACAGAATCATCACCGGGCCAACCACACCCATGATCATATGGGCCTTAAACCAGGGTTTTACTGATCCCCAGCTTTGCATTACGCGCATTTTTTTACGCATCGGGTACAACAACAGCAAAAGCATCAAGCTCCCACCCATGATGCCGAGGTAATAACCTAACCCCGATTCCGCTGACAGATAACTTTGGTCTCTTGTTAGCCAACCAGCAATAATAAGCAGACCCGTGAACAGAAAAAAACCAACTTTAGACAAAGTATAAATATTGCGAAACATAAGCCACTGAAAACCCTTATAAGTGCGCTTATTTATACCAGCATTACACGTAATAACAATGCTATTGGTTCCCTGTTTTAGAAAAATCCCTGCTGAATTGAATAAAAAAGGGGTGGTCGCTCGACCACCCCCTATAGCACTACTACTCGTTACGATACTAGCTGTTAATGCGCACCCTCCTGAGCAGATAGATGATGCTCATCAGTATCAACAATGGGAGTACTGGGTCAAACAGCGCACCCTTTCTTACTGTACAGCCTCCACCGCCATCAGCAGATGCGGCCCCACCCTCACCAGCGACATCACGGTCGCGACGATCACCATCGTATTTGTCAGATTCATCCGAACTCTGGTTATTTCCATCGTTCAGATAGCTGGCAATGTCATCAATGGTGCTATCTGCCAATAGTGCATCCAGATAGTTCATCGCGGTCTCACCACTGATGGCGCTTCTGATTTCACCCGCTGAGGCACCTCGCACATCTCCTTCAGCACCACCACGACCTTCGGCACCGTGACAGGCTGCACAGTAAGTCGCATAGAGTCCTGCTGGTGAGGTATCGACCACCACATTACCACCGCCAATTGCGGTAGCGATTGCGGCAAGCTCTTCAACAGTTAGACCGGATAGACCATTCATTGCAGGTACACCATTTATCGCAGTCTGGATCTGATCAGCTGACCGTCCTGCTTTACTTCCTGGGGCTGAACCATGACAACTTGCACAGTTATCGGCATACAGCTGAGCACCGTCGAGAGGTACATTACCTCCTCCACCAGAGCCACCACCGCCTGAACCACCACCGCCACCAGTGAATATGGCTGCGGCAATTGCATCGATTTCTGCTGCAGTCAATGACAGGCCGTTCATCGATGCCACATTTCCGATTGCAGCGGTTATTTCCGCAGCTGTTCGGTCCGCCTTTGCGCCGGGTGCTGTGCCATGACAACCCGCACAGTTATCAGCATAGAGCTGAGCACCATCGGGTGGGGTACCACCGCCGCCTGAGCCACCGCCACCGGAGCCACCACTGCCGCCGATTGCAATTGCAATAGCATCCAGTTCAGCCTGTGTCAGGCCACTTAGACCATTCATCACACCGACATTGCTGATGGCTGCGCTGATTTCAGCTGAGCTACGACCCGCCTTGGCACCGGGTGCGTTGCCATGGCAACCAGAACAGTTCAGGTTATAGAGCGCCAGACCATCAAGTGAACCGCCAGCCCCAGGGTCGGGAACCATGATGCTACCGTTATCACCATTGAGGAAGTCAGTAATGGCTTGTAGCAGTTCTTCACTTAGCCCAGAGAGATAGTTCATATCGGTTTCACTATCAATGGCACTCTGAATACTACTGAGCGATGAACCGCGAACATCTTCTTCAGCACCACCACGACCTTCCGCGCCATGACAGGCCAGACAGTATTGATCGTAGATGGACTCTTTGCTGACTTCGATCATGCCATTACTACCACCACCGGATTCACCATTCAGGTAAGCTGCAATCAGATCGATCTCTGCATCCGTGATGAGCGCAGTAAGATAATTCATATCTGCTTCACCATTGATTGCATCTTTGATTGAGTCCGCAGTCTCACCGGTGACGGCTTCTTCAACGCCACCTTCACCTCCAACACCATGACAGCTTGCACAGTAAGAGTTATACAGGCCTTCACCATCAGATGCCTGACCGCCACCACCACCACCATTATTGGCAATCGCATCAGACACGGCCTGAATTTCGGCATCGGTGAGTGAAATGCTGGCCATTGCCTGCACTACACCAATTGCACTCTTGATTTGAGCAAAGGAACGACCGGCCTTGGTACCCGGCGCTGCACCATGACAGCTCGCACAATTGGTGTTATAGAGTTCCAGTCCATTCAGTACAGGGTCTGGATTATTAACGGCACCAATATTTGCTGTCGTTGTTGCTGTGCCGGTCAAACCATCATTGTCTGTCACTGTCAGACTGACGTTATACAGGCCAGCAGCCGTATAGGTATGTGTTGGTGTTGCACCGGTTCCAACAGAACCA
>JAOULB010000028.1 GCA_029882235.1 Gammaproteobacteria bacterium
TTCTCGATATATTAATGTTTGAATGGTCGGGACGGCAGGATTTGAACCTACGACCACCACACCCCCAGTGTGGTGCGCTACCAGACTGCGCTACGCCCCGAAATTGATTTAAAACAGGTTGGTGATAATACTCCAAGCTGGATAGCCAGGAAAGTTTAAACCTTGAGGATTTCTGCTATTTCTTCCAGTTCCTGACGGATTTCCTGGAGTGTTTGCTTGTTTGTAATTTCGCCTTCTTTGTCAGTATCGGTTAACTGGATTCTGGCACCACCAATTGTGTAACCCTGCTCGTAAAGCAGGCTACGGATTTGGCGAATCATAACCACATCCTGACGTTGATAATAACGTCGATTACCACGACGTTTAACAGGCTTGAGCTGTGGAAATTCCTGCTCCCAGTAACGCAGAACATGCGGTTTTACATCACACAGATCACTGACTTCGCCAATAGTGAAATAGCGTTTGCCGGGGATTGGCGGAAGTTCGTTATTCTGACTGGGTTCCAGCATAGGCCTCTACCCTTGCCTTGAGTTTCTGTCCTGGACGAAAGGTCACGACACGGCGTGCCGTAATGGGAATTTCTTCGCCTGTTTTTGGATTACGGCCTGGTCGTTGCTTTTTGTCACGCAGATCAAAGTTACCGAAACCGGACAGCTTGACCTGCTTACCGTTTTCCAGTGCTCCGCGAATTTCTTCAAAAAACAACTCGACGAGTTCCTTGGCTTCACGTTTATTCAGCCCAAGTTCCTCAAACAAGCGTTCCGCCATTTCAGCCTTTGTTAGCGCCATATGCCCCTTTCTCTTTTATTCTCTTAAGGTCGCCCCAAGCTCTGACTGTAATACCTGTACAATTTGTACCATTACAGTATCGACTTCAGTGTCTGTAAGAGTGCGCGAAAGATCCTGTAAGGTCAAGCCTAAAGCCAGACTTTTTCGTCCAGAATCAATACCTTCGCCGGTATATACGTCAAACAACTCGATGTTTTTTAGCGCGTCAGGAGCCGATTTTTTTATCGTCTCTTCGACTCGCTGTGCTGTCACATCTATGTCTACAATAATTGCCAAATCCCTTCTAATTGCGGGGAATTTAGATAACATTTCAAATCTGGGGACCTGCCCCTGTTGCACCACATCAAGCTTGAGCTCAAACAGGATTACGCTTTGTTTAACTCCCAGTTTCTGAGAGATGGATGGATGTAAGACTCCCAGCCAACCAGCGTCTCTGTCGCCCCGTAACAGCCTTACAGACTGGCCTGGGTGTAATGCAGGATGTGTCTCGGCATTGAATTGGTATTCAGTGGCTGAACCCGCTAGCTGCAGCAATGATTCAAGCTCTTTTTTGACATCGAAGAAGTCAGACTTCTCTGAGTCGAGGCCCCATTGTTCCGGATAGCGGTCTCCATAACGCAATCCCGCAACGACCATTTCTTGTTTTAATTCAGAACCTTGACGGACAAATTTAAGACCGCACTCGAATAAGCATATACGATTTTGTTGGCGGTGCAAGTTATGCTGCATGGCCTGTACCAGACCAGGCCAGATCGAGGTACGCATCACGGCCATCTCCGCCGAAATGGGGTTTAAAAGTGGCAAATTCTCCAGATCTGGTTCAAAAAGTGACTGGAACTCTGGCTCGACAAAACTATAGGTAATGGCCTCCTGGTACCCCAGATCGGTCAGCAGCTGACGAATCCGACGTAAATCGACTCTGGATTCAGGCTTCGGATGCATGATCAGTGGGCTCACTGGTCGCGTATAAGGCAGATTGTCATAACCAGAGATTCTTCCCAGCTCTTCAATCAAATCAACTTCCTGCTCGATGTCGAATCGGAACGCGGGTGGCGTTACTTTCCAGTCATCACCTTCTGAGAAAACCTCCATGCCCAGTCGTTTTAAAATTGATTTCACTTCCTGAGGAGGAATATCGATGCCCAGAACACGGCTAATTCGCTGAGAGCGAAGTTTAATGGCCTCTTTGTGTGACAAGCTTTCTTTCGACTGTCGTTTCACCACCGGCCCCGCTTTACCGCCAACGATATCCAGTAATAGTTCGGTGGCTCGTTCAATTGCGCGTTGTTGTAAATCAGGGGCAACACCGCGCTCGAATCGATGTGATGAGTCAGTGTGCAGGCCATAGCTCCGTGCTCGTCCCGCAATCGCTAAGGGTGAGAAGAAGGCACTTTCAAGAAAAATGTCCTTTGTCGAGTCCTGTACGGCCGAATCAGCGCCGCCCATGATCCCGGCCAGCGCAACTGGCGCTTTTTCATCAGCAATAACCAGAGTACCTTCGGTCAGCTCGATAATCTGTTCATCAAGCAATTTAATCTTTTCACCCTGCTTTGCATGACGCACGACAATGCCGCCGGATAGTTTATCCAGATCAAAGGCATGCATGGGCTGACCGAATTCAAGTAGAACGTAATTGGTGACATCAACAACCGGTCCAAGACTACGCAAGCCACTACGACGCAACCGTTCCTGCATCCAGATAGGAGTGGCCGCGGCCTGATCAATACCACGGATAATTCGACCAACATAGACTGGACAGTCTTCACTGGCTTCAACATTGACATCAAATTTATCGACCAGTGCAACCGTTGGATTTTTTCCATTTGGTACTGACACATCGAGCTGGTTCAGCACACCGACTTCTCGAGCAATACCAGCCAGACTCAGGCAGTCGCCACGATTTGGGGTTAAACCGAGTTCAATGCTGACATCATCCAGCTTTAGATATTTGCGGATGTCTTCACCGACAGGGGCATCATCAGGCAGAATCAATAAACCATCGGCCTGCTCCACCATGCCCAGTTCCTTGGCGGAACATAGCATGCCATGTGATTCAACACCGCGGAGCTTGCTTTTCTTGATTTTCAGGCCACCAGGAAGACTGGCGCCTACCAAAGCAACAGGAACACGCGCGCCAGCAAATACATTGGCTGCGCCACAAACGATACTGAGCGCTTTTTTATCACCAATATTGACCTGACAAACACGCAGCTTGTCGGCATCAGGGTGGGCTTCTAACTGGCTTACCTCGCCGACTACAACCTGATCAAAGTCTGCTGCGACTGCTTCGATTGCATCGACTTCAAGGCCGGCCATGGTGAGTTGATGAGCAAGCTGCTGTGTACCAACATCAGGATTAACCCATTCACGTAACCATTGTTCGCTGAATTTCATTGCTCAGATTCCAGTTTGAAAAATGTATTAGCTGAATTGCTGCAAAAAACGCAGGTCGTTTTCAAAGAATAAACGTAGATCGTTAACGCCATAACGAAGCATAGCCAGTCGCTCAACGCCGATTCCAAAAGCAAAGCCCAGATATTTTTCATTATCGATGTTCACATGCTCCAGCACTTTTGGATGCACCATGCCGCAACCAAGAATTTCTATCCAGCCGGTATGACTACAGACACGACAGCCTTCACCACTACACATCACACATTGGATATCGGCTTCAGCTGATGGCTCAGTGAAGGGAAAGTAAGAAGGGCGAAAACGGACGGCCAGATCATCTCGTTCAAAGAAATAATGCAGGAAATCGCTAAGAACACCCTTGAGATCGGCAAAAGTCACCTGTTCATCAATCAGAAAGCCTTCGACCTGGTGGAACATCGGAGTATGGGTTAAATCTGAATCACAGCGATAAACACGGCCCGGGGCAATCACCCTTAATGGCGGTGGTTTATCTTTCATCACTCGAATTTGGACGGGTGAGGTATGGGTACGCAAGAGGCGACCATCTTCAAAATAAAAGGTATCATGCATCGCACGTGCGGGGTGTGTCGGTGGAATATTCAGAGCTTCAAAGTTATGATAATCATCCTCAACTTCTGGGCCTTCCGCAATCTCAAACCCCAGCTGCAGAAACAGATCTTCGATACGTTCCATGGTGCGCGTAACAGGATGTAAACCACCTGTCGACTGACCTCGTCCTGGCAGAGTGCCATCGATTTTTTCTTTGGCAAGACGTTCTGCTAACTCGGAATTCTGAATATGTTGCTTGCGTGCTTCCAGTGCCTGCTGGATTTGTTGCTTGGCCTGATTAATTGCCTGCCCTGCTTTTGGTTTTTCTTCCGGCGGCAGCTTACCGAGCGATTTCATCTGCTCAGTAATCAGTCCCTTCTTACCCAGATATTCAACACGAACCTGATCGAGCGACTGGATGCTATTCGCATCATTTACCGCTTGCTGGGCTGTTTTAATGAATTGTTCCAGTTCCTGTAACACGCTGACTCTTTATTGTTATTTTCGTTTTATAAACAAAAAAGGGAAGGCACCAATGGCCTTCCCTTTCTACTGCTGCGCAAATCGGTGGGCTATGAATAGCTCACCAATTTAGCATTAGCCCTGCAGGTTAGCCTTTGCCTGTTCGGCAAGCTGGGCAAATGCGTTCTTGTCGAATATCGCCATATCCGAAAGAACCTTACGATCGATTTCGATCTCGGCACGCTTCAGGCCATTGATCATACGGCTGTAAGACAATCCACATTCACGCGCAGCGGCGTTAATACGGGCAATCCACAGGGCACGAAACTGACGTTTGCGCTGACGACGATCACGATAAGCATATTGACCGGCTTTGGTTACCGCCTGGGTCGCAACGCGATAGACATTTTTTCGACGGCCTGAATAACCCTTGGCCAGATCGAGGACTTTTTTGTGTTTGGCGTGTGCTGTTACGCCACGTTTTACTCTTGGCATCTCTTCTTACCTCTGAATTAGCTGTACGGCAACATTCTGCAAACTGCAGCTGTATCCGATTCATGAACTTGCGCAGCCGCACGTAAATGACGCTTACGTTTGGTGCTCTTCTTGGTAAGTATGTGGCGACGGTGCGACTGGGCACGCTTAAAGCCACCGGATGCTGAACGTTTAAAACGCTTGGCAGCCCCACTGTTTGATTTAATCTTTGGCATTACTTCGAACTCCGCATTCGTTAATTAACAACTGATGACAGGTTTGTCATCTCACTTTTTCTTCGGGGCGATGACCATGACCATTTGCCGACCTTCAATTTTTGGAAACTGTTCAACAGCTCCATACTCAGCTAGATCACTTTCAATCCGTTTTAAAAACTCAAGACCGAGTTCCTGATGTGCCATTTCGCGGCCGCGAAAACGCATCGTGATCTTGGTCTTGTCCCCATTCTCAAGGAAACGTATCAGGTTGCGTAGTTTTACCTGATAATCCCCTACGTCCGTCCCTGGGCGAAACTTCACTTCTTTGACCTGGATCTGTTTCTGTTTCTTTTTCGCCGCATGCTTTTTCTTGTTCAGTTCGAACAAGTATTTCCCGTAGTCCATAATTCGACATACAGGTGGCGATGCTTCAGGTGAAATTTCCACCAGATCCATATCGGCTTCGAGAGCCAGCTCTTGTGCCTTCTCGATCGGTAGAACGCCTATCTGTTCACCGTCGGCACCAATGACACGCACTTCCGGAATCCGGATATCTTCGTTTATGCGCGTTTCTTTCGCAGTAGCGATATTCTAGCCCTCCAAATGACTACGGCCGCGGCACGCGACAGATCTGGTGAGTTTCTGAGCAAAGTCCTTTACGGACATTGCGCCGAGATCCTCACCTCCTCGCGTACGCACGGCCACAGTACGATTTTCCAACTCCCTATCGCCGATGACCAGCTGATAAGGTACTTTCTGTAGCGTATGTTCGCGAATTTTAAAGCCTATCTTCTCATTTCTCAAGTCAGATAGAGCCCTAATCCCTTGTTTTTTCAGCTCTGCGACCACTTCTTCCACATAGCTGGACTGGCTATCGGTGATATTCATCACCACGGCCTGAACCGGTGCCAGCCAATCAGGGAAGATTCCGGCATGTTCTTCGATAAGGATGCCGATGAAGCGCTCCATGGAACCAAGGATAGCGCGATGCAGCATGACGGGTGTTTTGCGCTCGCCATCTTCGGCGACATACTCGGCGCCGAGGCGTCCTGGCATTGAGAAGTCAACCTGAATGGTGCCACATTGCCAGACGCGGCCGAGGCAATCCTTCAGCGAGAATTCAATCTTGGGGCCATAGAAAGCGCCTTCACCCGGCTGCAATTCCCAGTCGAGCTTTTTATCATTCAAGGCGGTCTCAAGTGCACTCTCAGCCTTGTCCCAGACCTCATCCGATCCCACACGCTGTTCGGGCCGGGTTGATAATTTGATCAGCACATCGGTGAATCCAAAATCGGCATACACTTCAAACAACAAATCGATGAAGCTGGCAACCTCTGACTGGATCTGTTCCTCAGTACAGAAGATATGCGCATCATCCTGGGTGAACGCGCGCACGCGCATCAGACCATGTAATGTTCCCGATGGTTCATTTCGGTGGCAGGAACCAAATTCTGCCATTCGTAATGGCAGGTCACGGTAGCTCTTCAGGCCCTGGTTGTAGATCTGCACGTGACAGGGACAGTTCATTGGCTTGACGGCGTATTCGCGATTCTCAGACTGAGTCGTAAACATGTCTTCACGGAACTTGGCCCAGTGACCTGACTTCTCCCATAGCACCCGATCGGCCAGATTAGGTGTGTTTACTTCCTGATAACCATGCGCACGAATCTTTTCACGTACGTATTGCTCAATTTCCTTGTAGATGATCCAGCCCTTGTCATGCCAGAACACCATTCCGGGGGCTTCTTCCTGAGTGTGAAAAAGATCCAGCTTACGACCGACTTTACGATGATCGCGCTTCTCAGCCTCTTCAAGGCGGTGCAGATAGGCCTTCAGCGCCTTCTTATCTGTCCATGCGGTGCCATAGATCCGCTGTAACATCTCGTTATTACTATCACCACGCCAATAGGCACCCGCCACCTTCATCAGCTTGAAAGCCTTCAGTTTACCTGTGGATGGGACGTGGGGACCACGACACAGATCGATGAAGTCACCCTGCTTATAGAGGGAGATATCTTCATTAGTCGGAATACTGGCAATGATCTCGGCCTTGTATTCTTCGCCCATATCACGGAAGAATTTCACTGCTTCATCACGTGGCATAACTGTTCGCTCAACCTGAAAATCTTTTTTCGCCAGCTCGGTCATTTTCTTTTCGATCTTTTCCAGGTCAGCTTCGGAGAAACCGGCTTTATATGAAAAATCGTAATAGAAGCCATCTTCGATCACGGGACCAATGGTGACCTGAGCATCAGGGTGCAGCTCTTTTACCGCCTGCGCTAACAAATGTGCTGTTGAGTGACGAATCACATCAAGTCCATCTTCATCACGTTCAGTGATAATGGCAAGATTGGTATCCTTTTCGATGATATACGAGGTATCGACGATCTGATCTTCGACCTTCCCGGCAAGTGCAGCCTTGGCCAAGCCCGCGCCAATATCAGCAGCGACATCGGCAATAGTTAATGGCTGGGGATAATCACGCTTGCTGCCATCAGGCAGAGTAATGGTTGGCATCTCTTCGTTCCTTTTCGCAGTGGCGACACCATACCAAGGGTCGCTTGTTTTAGTTGGACGGCCCGTACGCAAGGTCGTCCGCAAATTAAAAGGCGATCCATACAGTGGATCGCCTCTATTCAGGTTAGCTAAATTTAGCCGACTTACAATTTGGTAGTCGCGATTGGATTCGAACCAACGACCCCCACCATGTCAAGGTGGTGCTCTAACCAACTGAGCTACGCGACTGTTGTTCTCTGGAATATATTCTCAGGGGCGGGGAAGATACTAAATCTACCCTGATCTGGCAAGCAGCTGGACCTTATAAGCGGGTTATCCGCCAACGACGGCCAGACCGTGCTGCCGTAGGCGTTGTAGCTCATCGCGCAAACGCGCGGCTTCTTCGAATTCCAGGTCCTGGGCATGCTGGTACATTTGTTCTTCCAGTGCTTTGATCTTTTTAGCCAGCATCTCAGGGGTCATCTCATTGTATTGATGAATTTCCTCCGCAATGCGGGCGAAGTCCTGTGGTGTGCCACTGCGCGCTGCATAGGCCCCTTCCATGACGTCGGTGATGGCCTTGGTGATGCTTAGCGGCGTAATGCCATGCTCTTCATTAAAGACCTGTTGTCTGTCTCTGCGTCGCTGCGTCTCATCCATGGCGCGCTGCATGGAGCCCGTCACTCTGTCCGCGTACAGAATGGCCTTACCCGCAACGTTACGAGCGGCACGGCCGATAGTCTGGATCAAGGAGCGTTCTGAACGTAGGAAGCCTTCTTTATCGGCATCGAGGATCGCCACCAGCGAAACCTCGGGGATATCGAGTCCTTCTCGCAACAGGTTGATCCCAACCAGTGCATCGAATTCTCCCAGACGCAGATCACGAATGATCTCGATGCGCTCGACCGTATCGGTGTCAGAATGCATATATCGAACCCGCACGCCGTGATCACTCAGGTAGTCCGTTAAATCCTCAGCCATACGTTTGGTCAGGGTCGTGACCAGAATGCGTTCACTGCGCTCAGCGCGCTGGTTGATTTCCGACAACAAGTCATCGACCTGTGTGCCAGCAGGACGAATCTCAATTTCTGGGTCAATCAGACCCGTCGGCCTGACGACCTGCTCAATGATCGCGCCAGAATGTTCTGCCTCATAATCTGCCGGTGTTGCTGAAACATAGATCGTCTGTGGAGCAAGGCCTTCGAATTCGGCAAACCGTAGCGGTCGATTGTCCAGTGCCGATGGCAATCTGAATCCATATTCGACCAGATTTTCCTTGCGTGAACGATCCCCCTTGTACATGGCACCCACCTGGGGAATGGTGGCGTGGGACTCATCGATCACCAACAAAGCATCTTTTGGTAGGTAATCCATAAATGTCGGTGGTGGTTCACCGGGTTCACGCCCCGACAGGTATCGAGAGTAGTTTTCGATACCGGAGCAATAACCCAGCTCCATAATCATTTCGATATCAAACTGTGTCCGCTGTTCCAGTCGCTGAGCTTCTACCAGCTTGTTAACACTGTAGAGCTGCTCTAACCGCTCTTTTAATTCCACTTTGATTAGCTCAACCGCAGCCAGCAAAGTCTCCCGAGGCGTGACGTAGTGTGTCTTGGGGTAAATCGTGGCTCGTGGTACACGACGCAACATTTCGCCGGTCAAGGGATCGAAATAACTGATTTTTTCAATCTCTTCATCAAACATCTCGACTCGTATTGCATCCCGATCCGAATCAGCCGGATAGATATCGATCACTTCACCACGAACCCGATACGTACCGCGTCGCAACTCAACATCGTTGCGCTTATATTGCATTTCGGCCAGTCGTCTGAGGATCTTACGCTGATCAATGATCTCACCCTTCTTCAGATGCAACAGCATTTTCAGATAGGACTTGGGATCACCCAGACCATAGATGGCAGAGACAGAAGCGACAATGATGGTATCCCGCCGTTCTAACAACGCTTTTGTGGCCGAAAGCCGCATCTGCTCAATGTGTTCATTAATGGCCGCGTCTTTCTCGATGAATGTATCAGAAGAAGGCACATAAGCCTCTGGCTGATAGTAGTCGTAATACGAGACGAAATACTCCACGGCATTCTCGGGAAAGAACTCACGCATCTCGCCATAAAGCTGAGCAGCCAGAGTTTTATTATGGGCCAGGATCAATGTCGGTCGCTGTACATTCTGGATCACATTCGCGATCGTGAATGTTTTACCCGAACCCGTCACACCCAGTAAGGTCATACCCGCCTCACCATCATTCAGACCGGTAGTCAGTTTTTCGATTGCTTGAGGTTGATCGCCCGCAGGTTGATAATCGGACCGGAGAATAAATTTTTTTGTCATAGGATTCTGTCAGGGCGAAGTTTCATATATATTACACGCCTTTGTGCCACCAACCAGATAATTGAGGTCATTCTTTGGATATCAAGCTAGCCGATCGGGTCAAGCGCATTAAGCCCTCGCCCACCCTGGCCGTAACTGCACGCGCCAATGAACTACGTGCTCAGGGCAAGGATATCATTGGTTTGGGTGCGGGCGAACCCGATTTTGACACGCCGGATCACATCAAGCAGGCCGCAATTGACGCACTTGGTCGTGGCTTTACAAAATACACGGCTGTTGATGGTACTGCTGAACTTAAAGCCGCGATCGTCAACAAATTTAAAAACGAAAACAGTCTGGATTACGAAGCCAATCAGGTACTGGTCTCCTGTGGTGGTAAGCAAAGCTTTTTTAATCTGGCACAGGCCTTATTGAATTCGGGTGATGAAGTTATTATCCCTGCCCCTTACTGGGTCTCTTACCCGGATATGGTTCTGCTCGCAGATGGCAAGCCTGTCATCATTGAAACCAGTTATGATCAACAGTTCAAGATCTCCCCCGAACAACTGGATAAAGCAATTACGGCTAAGACCAGATTGCTTGTAATTAACAGCCCATCAAATCCAACGGGTCAGTGTTACACAAAAGATGAACTTGCTGCGCTGGGTGAGGTTCTACGTCAACATCCACATGTACTTATCGCCAGCGATGATATGTATGAACATATTCTCTGGAGCGGTGAACCCTTCATCAATATTGTGAATGTCTGCCCTGATCTTTATGAGCGCTCAATTGTAATGAATGGCGTGTCCAAGGCTTATTCCATGACGGGTTGGCGTATTGGTTATGCCGCGGGTCCAGCCCCTCTCATTCAATCCATGAAAAAGATTCAGTCACAAAGTACATCGAATCCTACTTCCATTGCACAGGTTGCGGCACAGGCGGCACTTGAGGGTGATCAAACCTGTATTGCCACCATGCTGGAGACATTCAAAACACGGCATGACATGGTCGTTGAGGGGCTAAATAAAATTGAAGGTGTGCGTTGTTTACCTTCACAGGGTACGTTCTATGCGTTCCCTGATGTACAGGAAATGATCAACAACATCGATGGCGTTGAAACAGACGTTGACCTGGCAGAACACTTGATCGAACAGGCAGGCATTGCGCTTGTACCAGGGTCTGCATTTGGCGCGCCGGGTCATATGCGGTTGTCATATGCAACGAGCACTGAGAATCTACAACAGGCACTTGAGCGCTTAATGAAAATTGTCTGATCTGATTTATCAGACAAATCCTACAACACAAAGCGACAATATCCTACAGACCCCCTTAAGAGATTTCCGTATCGTAGACACACTACACGGATGAAGGGGGGTTTGACATGGATGTCTATTCAAAAAAATCCCATGGCAGAGGGAAAAGCCATGGGTACTTTAATCAACTAACTTATCGCTTTTGTCGTGGTTTAACTCTACTTGAGTTGATGACTAGTATTGCCGCGTTAAGTATTACTGTCTCGGCTGGTGTCCCCAGCCTAATCAATGTTGCCAATAACAATAAAGTCAGGGTTGAAATTAACCAACTGCGTGAATCTCTGCGCTATGCATGGTCAGAAGCCATCCTGCGCAATAAGGTTGTAGTCGCCTGTCCATCACCGGACGGTAAAAACTGTATCAGAAGTCAGAACTGGGAACAGGGCTGGATCCTGTTTGTTGATAATGATGGGGACAGGGTACTAGGGGAAAACGACGCCATAATGCGGGTTTATGAACCCATGCCAAAGGCCATTACGGCAACCTATCGCGCCTTTGGTCCAAGAGGCCAATACATTCCTTTTTACCCAACGGATGGGATGAGAACAAATGGAACATTCAGTGTCTGTGTGGCAGGAAATGTACCGGAGTTGAATCGAGCACTCATTGTTTCAAAGGCCCGACCACGAATCAGTAAAACAATGCGTGATGGCAGCCCGGTTAGGTGTAAGGAGTCGTAAATTCGGCTCCTGGGTCTATTGACCTCGCCGCAGTGCACCATTACCATAGCGCCCTCATTTCCCCGGTAGCTCAGTCGGTAGAGCAAATGACTGTTAATCATTGGGTCGGCGGTTCGAGCCCGTCCCGGGGAGCCAAAATCTTTTTTAATTAAACCAGACTTCGATCTGGTTTTTTTATATCTGTGATTTTTTCGGCTCAAAC
>JAOULB010000029.1 GCA_029882235.1 Gammaproteobacteria bacterium
CATCAGTATGAGCCTAACACCTTCTCATATTGAGCTTATAAAACTACTTGCCCGCCAGGTAGTGGCCGAGCACATGGGGCAAAATCAGGCAACTGTCGAAACACAGACATTGACTGACCTAACTGATCGATCTAATAATCAGCCCGCCATGAGAAAACAAAATCAATCATGATCATCCCCGCTTCTTATTCACGTTACTCGACAGACAATCAACGTGAAGAGTCAATCGAGGATCAGCAATCATTAACCGGCAAGCGATGCGAGCAGGAAGGCTGGCCATCCCCTCTGTTGTACTCAGACCATGCCATGTCAGGTCAATCAAAAGACCGGCAAGGCTTTGACAAATTAATAGCCGACGCTGAAAAAAAATTATTCAATGTATTATTAGTCACCGCACTCTCTCGCCTTGGCCGCGATAGTGCCGAGCGTGAAATGGTGATTCGCCGTTTAGAGTTTTGGGGCATTCGCATCATCGCCACGTCTGAAGGCTATGACACAAGCCTGCCATTAAATGTGCGAAAAATGCATCGAGGCATGTCAGGAATAAAAGATGAAGCATTTATCGATGACGTTGCCCGCGAAACTCACAGAGGCATGACCGGAGTTGCCGATAGAGGTTTCAATGCAGGCGGTAAAGCTTATGGATATAAACATATCCCAGAAGAGCACCCCACAAAAACAGACAAATTTGGACGCCCTGAAATCATCGGTGTTAACCGTGTCATCGATGAAGAGCAGGCCGAAATCATTAGAAGAATTTTTACCTGGTACTCGAAAGGGAAAACGCCATTCTGGATCGCCGGACAACTTAATGAAGAGGGAATCCCTGCGCCGAATGGCCGATCATGGACCCGTTCTTCAATCTATCCAGACAAACGCTCTGGCATTGGAATGCTCAGCAATGAACTTTACAACGGTAAATATATATGGAACCGATCAAAGTGGATAAAAAATCCTGACACCGGAAAACGTAAACGTCTTGAACGGCCAGAATCAGAATGGATAATTCATGATAAGCCAGAACTCACCATCATTGATGACGATCTATGGCAAGCCGTACAGGCGCGCATTCAATCAAGTCGCAATGAAACCATAGCCAAAAAACTCAAGGGCAAAGGTGCTGGTGGCCGAGCACCAAAATACCTGCTTTCAGGTCTTTTAAAGTGCGGTGTCTGTGGTGGCAACATCACCATAATCACAGGCCGAACTCAACGCTACGGCTGCGGACGGCGTAAAGATGGAGGCCAAAGTGTCTGCTCAAACAATCTCAGCGTTCCCCGGCTGGTTGCCGAACAACGACTCTTGAAAGGGATCAAGGATGAACTCGTGACTGATGAGGCCATCAAAATATTCAGGGCAGAAGCAAGCAAGGTAATGCGCGAAATCAAAAAACATGACCCCACCAAAAAGGCTCGTCAGAAACTCGCGCAACTGGAGACCAGCATCCAAAACATGGTCAAGGCCATTCAGGAAGGGGCCTATTCTAAGACCCTTCAAGAAGCCCTAACAGGTGCTGAAAATCAAAGGGACAAGATTAGTCAGGAAATAGCCTCGCAGGCCCAAGCAGCAAGCGCCCTGCCGGACATTCTGCCCAATATGGAGCAGATATATAGCCAAAGGGTGACCGCGCTAGAAACAGCTCTGACTAACGATGTTACAGAAGCCAGGGAACATCTACGCATCATACTCGGAGACAGTATTCCACTGTACCCAAGGGAGGACGGCTACTTAGAGGCCGAATTAAAAACCGAGATTGGTGACCATTTAAAGTTGACTGCCGGAAGTGATATCCGGCAGTACGATAATGTTGGTAGCGGGGGCCAGATTCGAACTGACGACCTTCGGGTTATGAGCCCGACGAGCTACCGGACTGCTCCACCCCGCACCAGGAGCGCGCATCATACAGAGCCCACCAGGGATGATCAAGTTAAGGATATGTGCAATTCACAATGGTGCAATTTGCAAGCAATCTCTTTTGTCCTGATAAAGTCGAGTATATAAACTATTGATTAAAAAAGACCTTTCAAATGGTACAAGTCTTGCTATATTTAGTCTTACTAATAAGTATAACTTAGTTGAGAAATTATTTATCTTTTGTAAGGAGCTATCCAAAATGATCAACTCTCGTAGAACCTTTTTGAAGGCCTCAATGGCAACAAGTATGGTTGCTGTGGCCGCTGGTGCAGGGTTATTGGCGCCCCGCGACGTACTAGCAGCCTGGCCCCAAAAAGCCTTTGATGCCAAGAAAATCAATACTGCACTAGAAGTTCTGAATGGTTCTTCCAGTACGACTAATAGTAATAAAATCACCGTTGAGGCTCCTGATATTGCTGAAAATGGTGCTGTTGTATCAGTCACAGTTAAAACGTCTATTCCAAACGCTGAGAGCATCTCTGTGCTTGTTGCTGAAAACGCCAGCCCTCTGTGTGCAAGTTATATCCTCACCAAACAAAGTGATGGTTTTGTAACAGGCCGCATCAAGATGCGTAAAACCTCTGATGTTGTCGCCGTTGTAAAGGCCGGTGGAAAGCTGCTGTCAGCCAAGAAACCCGTCAAGGTTACCCTTGGTGGTTGTGGCGGTTAATTAGACGTAAAAAATTGAATTTAGAGGATTTCAACAATGGCTAACAAGAAAATTAAAATTCGCGCCTGGACTGATAAAGGTAAGGCGACTGTAAAAGCTATCCTGTTTCACCCCATGGAAACTGGACTGCGTAAGAACAAAGCGACTGGAAAAATTATTCCGGCCCATTTCATTACCGAAGTTAAATGTGAGCACAATGGCAAAACAGTATTAACCTGCCTTTGGGGCCCGGGTGTTTCAAAAAACCCATTCCTGTCATTTCGCTTTAAAAATGCGAAAGCAGGTGACTCACTGAAGATTAGCTGGAAAGACAACAAAGGCGAAACTGCCACAACAACAGATAAAATCGGCTAATTAAAAATATGTCCAAATTAAAAAGCGTGCTACGGCACGCTTTTTTTTGCCATAAAAAAAACGGGTACCGAAGTACCCGCTTTTACAACAAAAGTTTAGTACTGTACTTATGGCTTAACGTACAGGTAACCTTTCTGCTGCAGGTGAGCTACGTGAGCAACGCCTGATGGAATGATTTCAGCATTCTGGTTGATTTTGTTTTTGTTGATTTTCTTACCACGGATAGTGTTGGCGCAGATCTGGAACTTCACACCACGGTTTGCCAGTCCGGCAACCACGTCGTTAAAGTTGTAGACTTTACCAGTCTTTTTGTCCTTTTTGCCCATAGAGCCTTCAACCAATGCGAAAGCACCAGAGCTGTGAGTAACAACAATGATTTCAGCATTCTTGTCACCCAGTGCATTCAGGTGGTTTTTAACATTACGCAGAGCGCCAGTGGCAGTGTGGATATTGTTTACGTGGTATACAACTTTTTGCTTGTCGTAGCCATTTTTAGCAGAACCAGCTTGTACAGTGGCAGTGCCCATAGCAACAGTAGCGGCAAGAGCCAGAATACCCGCTTGAGTCAATTTCTTCATGTTGTCTCCTCCTAGATGTTAACAACTATATTTATTAAAACTTAGGTCGAACTAAGTTGGATTAGTATAGAGCAATTAGTATTCCAACATCCACACCAGTTCTAATTTTTTAATAAATTCAATAAATTAGTGTTATTTTCCTCATGGATATAGACAGATTACACGACAAATAAGGTGCAATTTGCATTAAAACAATATTAGCAAAATGTAATTTACACCCATTCTGGTTCAGATTCATACCTGCGCAATTTCCGCCATAATGTTGTTTTATCAATACCCAGAACTTTTGCTACTTTGGTCTTTTTGCCTTTGAAGCATCGCAGTACATGACTAATGTATTCCTGCTCAAGCTCTAGTAGAGAAATAAATTCCTGCTCTGAGAATTTTATTGGCAACATGCTTTGCTGCATATTGCCGCCCAGGCCTGTCCACTCAAGCACCGGACCATCCGCCAGGATAACGCAGCGCTCAATGGTGTTTCTAAGTTCACGAATATTGCCTTTCCACTCAGCGTCACATAGCGCGCGCATAGATTTACTATCAAAACCTGTCACTTCACGGTTATAACGCTGGGAAAATTCCTGCAAAAAGGCATCGACCAAAGCAGGAATATCCTGACGTCTTTCCGAAAGTGAGGGGACATGCAGATTCACAACATTCAATCGATGATAAAAATCATGTCGAAGTTCGCCCTGCTCGACCATTGTTTCAAGGTCTCGGTTACTCGCTGCAATGATGCGCAGATCAACTGGGATCGGTGTTGTTCCACCAACGCGAATGATCTGTTTTTCTTCAATCACACGCATAAGTTTCATCTGCATTAGGTCAGAGATATTACAAATCTCATCAAGAAAAAGTGTGCCATTCTTCGCCTGCTCCATTAAGCCATGTTTGCGTTGGGTCGCTCCGGTAAAGGCCCCTTTTTCATGCCCAAATAATTCACTCTCGAGCAGGGTATCACTGAGCGCACCACAGTCAATTGCTACGAAAGGCGCTTCTTTACGTGGGCTGTAATCGTGTAAGGCACGAGCTACCAGCTCTTTACCTGTACCTGATTCGCCATTGATGATGGCACAACAACTTACTTCCGCTACTTTTTCAATAGTCGTAAACAGGCTCTTCATGACAGGGGCATCTCCGATCATGCCATAGCGATTACGAGACTGGTCGAGCTGGCGTTTGAGTAAAGAGTTCTCATTTTTCAGGCGCATTGACTGTAAGGTCCGGTCAATCATGAGTTTGAGCTCCTGAAAATCAAATGGCTTCTTGATGAAGTCAGTCGCGCCTCTTTTCATCGCTTCGACTGCATTTTCAACTGAAGAGTATCCAGTCATCACTAACACCGGAATATCTGCATCGATTTCACGGAGTTTGCTGAGCAAGTCAAAACCATTCATGCCAGGCATACGCATATCAGTAATTACGATATCTGCAGCGGCTTGCTGAAAGGCTTCAAGACAGGCTTCACCACTATCAAATGCCTGACATTGATAATTTGCATTATCACAATTTCGTTTCATGACTTCCCTGGTAACATTGTCATCATCAACAAACATGATGTTTATTACTTTTTCATTCGACATTGACAGCCTCCAATATCTGATTTTCTTCCTGTTTATTTGGTGTTTGAACCGGCAAAATTATTTGCACTAAAACACCCGCCTGTTTTTTATTTTCAATATTAATCGTGCCACCGTGATGCTTGATAATCCCATAACTCACTGAAAGACCAAGCCCCGTCCCTTCACCTTCTTCTTTTGTAGTAAAAAATGGATCAAATATTTTCATGACATGCTTATTAGATATGCCACTACCATAATCAAGGATCTCAAGATAACACTGTTGATTTTCTATCCAGGACTTAATATTGATTTTTCCACCCTGAGATGATGCCTGAATGGCGTTTAGAATCACATTCACTAACACCTGTTGAAGCTGATTTGGATCACCTTCAATAACGATATCTGTAGCAGTATCTATAGTTAAAACGATATCTGCGTTTTCTGCCTTGTGGTTTAATAAAGCAACCGTTTCGGTAATCAACTTACCCATGTCGAATTGTTCATAACAGGGCTTATTTTCTCGTGCAAAATTAAGAATCCCCTGGACAATGCGCGCACAACGTTCGCCTTCCTTTTTTAACAGCCCGATATCATGACTGATGTTATTATCGTTTTTAGCGGTATCTTCTATTAAAGAAGCCAGAGACATAATATTCATCAGTGGATTATTTATTTCATGTCCGATTCCTGCAGCGAGTTGTCCTACCGAAGCAAGTTTTTCAGATTGTCTGGCGATTTTTTCTGCTTCCTGCTTTTCGGCTTCGGCTTTTTCCAGACTATATTTCAAATAATTAAACGCCTTTCCTGCTCTTCCTATCTCATCCTGTCGTTTATCGGTATACGAAACATCATGTTCTCCATCCGCATAGCGGCGAATTATTTCAGCAAGATGATGAACAGGTTGAGCCATTCGTCCAGAGGCCCAGATAGCAACCACCAGACTGGCAAACAGTAATAATGCGAGCAGGAACCAGATCCATTGGCGCATACTATTCACCTGAGCCAATAATGCTTCGCGATCCGCATCAACTACGATCAGCCATTGTGTTTTTCGATCCGGAAATGGGGCAATTTTTTGATAAAAGAGCATTCGGCCAGTATCTAAATATAAGGAACCGGTTGACTGACCCGACTTAATTTTCTGCCAGTTCGTCTGTCCAACTTCATTACTCAGGCGGTAATCAGAATTCATCTGATCCGCAAATCTTCGGCTTGTGTCTGGGTGGTACAGATAAATGCCATCACGCAATTTATCATCACCAATTTCAACGATGTATGCCCGACCAGAATATCCCGTCAGAGCTGACTCCATGGTCGCATCAAGACGAGAGCCCCAGATGTTTACCACAAGCACACCATCGAGCTTACCAACCTCATCATGAATTAAGGCTGAATATCGAACCATAGCAGGGCAAAAATCAGCGCCTGGTGTGACCTGTCCTAGCTCAAAGTCAGACATGGTGATTTCACTGGCATTATTTTTCATTGCATATTTAAAAAAACGTTTGTTTGATTGATCAGAAATGAACAATCGCCCCATAGTTTCATCACCAATTGTAGGCTCGATGGGTTTGCCTTCTTTTACCTTTACCAGTGTTTTGCCTGAAGCATCAATGAAGCGTAATGCCTGAATACTGGGCACGGCATGCTGATAGTTCAGGAAAAAATTTTCCAGTTCATCGGCCCGCAGACGGTAGGTTTGACCATCGATTTCTCTATTAGCCAGGGATGTTACTGCAGCGGCCAGACGTTTTACTGCGGGAACCTTTGCGAGTCCTTTGGTAATTGACTTCTGGTTATTTAATATCAGGTTCAATTCTTCGGAGATTTTATTCAGAGTGGCGTGGAGCTCGGTTTCAGCACGTTCTTCGATCTGATGCTCCATTCTTTCGGCAACACCAAATAGCAAAACCAGCATGGGGATACCGGTTATTAAGGCGAGAACAATAAAAATCTTTTGTCTTAACTGCATGCTGCATTCTGCCATGTTTGGTGCAGGTTGCAGCATAATAGCACGATTAAAACATTTTATGTGGATATTCTAAGGCTAATTTATATTAGCATTTAATAATATAATTACTTAATTAGCTGGCAGAGATTGCGGAAAGGCACAGAGCGAGAAGCATTCCTGGGAATAGACCAAGTCCGAGAACAAACAGACTGTTCGCAGAAATAGCAATTCGCAGATCCATATCTGCAGTGATTGCAGTGGTATCTTCTGGCTTATCAAAATACATTAATTTGATAATCCTCAGGTAGTAGAACGCACCAATGATAGAGAATATAACCGAAACAACCGCCAGCCAGAGCAGGCTATCCGCAGCGACGACTTCTTTTAATACTGACAGCTTGGCCCAGAATCCAAGGAATGGAGGTACGCCAGCCATAGAGAACATGATTATCAACATCATCAGGGCAAACCATGGGCTGCGTTCGTTTAAACCTTTGTAGTCATCAAGACGATCCGCTTCAAAACCTTTGCGACTGAGTAAGATTATCATGCCAAACCCACCCAGCGACATTAGCGAGTATGCCAGCGCATAAAACATCGAAGCGGCAAAACCGCTCTGTTGACCTGTGAGTACACCCAGCATCAAAAAGCCAATATGCGAAATGGCTGAATATGCCAGCATTCTTTTCATATTTGCCTGAGCAATCGCGATAATATTACCAACCGCCATTGATGAGATAGCCAGGATAATCAGGATATCCTGCCATTGCGCCTGTAACGAGGACAGGCCATCGATCAGCAGACGCATCAACATTGCAAAAGCAGCAATTTTAGGCGCGCTAGCTATATATATAGTAACCGACGTCGGTGCACCATGATAGACATCAGGCACCCACATATGAAACGGCACGGCCCCAAGCTTGAAGGCGACACCCACTGAAATAAATACCAGGCCAAAGATGAGTAATAACTGGTTTGAACTTGATTCCGCAGTAGCTGCAATTTCAGCCAGATCGAGCGATCCTGTTACGCCATAAATCATCGACATACCATAGAGCAACATACCCGATGCGATCGCGCCAAGGACAAAATATTTCATTGCTGACTCAGAAGCACTGGCTGATTCGCGATGTATTGCAACCATGGCATAGAGTGATAAAGAGAGTAGCTCCAGTCCAAGATAGAGGGTCAGGAAATTATGTGCAGAAATCAGCACCATCATTCCTAACACACCAAATAAGCCGAGCACATAAAACTCACCGATAAAGATATCGCGTTGTTTCAAATAATCACGTGAGTACAGGAACACCATAAAGATGGAAATATAGACACCTAGCTTAAGCACATCGCCCATAGAGTCACGGACAAAGGTATTACTAAAGGCAAAACTCGATTGCTCTGCATAGCTACTAATAGTCAATGCAAAGACGATGATCAGCGATAATTGTGACGCAAGATAAGTCACTATGCGTTTCTGTTGTGGCACAAACAGATCAATAACAAGAACCAGACAGGTCAGACACAGAAGTGTAATTTCTGGTGTGGCAAGCGCTATATTAGGCAATTCAAAATTCATATGCGTTCAACCTTATAATTTACTCTGTGTCATATGGCTTACCAGGTTCATCACACTGGCATCCATCACTTCGAGTAACGGTGCTGGCCAGATACCAAACAGGAGCACCATCACGGCAAGAATTGACAAGAACAAAAACTCTCTTCGATTTATGTCTTCTAACTTGGCGACCTTGTCATTTGCAACTTCACCAAAAATAACCCGTTTCACCATCCACAGGGTATATGCAGCGCCGAGAATCAGTGTCGTTGCCGCAAGGAAAGCAAACCAGAAATTAGCTTTAAAACTGGCAAGGATAACCATGAATTCACCAACAAAACCTGAAGTACCAGGCAAACCGGCATTAGCCATGGCAAACAGCACCATAAATGCGGCAAAGGTCGGCATGGTATTCACCACCCCGCCGTAATCATTGATCATTCGACTATGCATACGGTCATACATCACACCAACGCACAGGAATAAGGCACCGGAAATAAAGCCATGTGAAACCATCTGAACAATACCACCAGAAATGCCCATACCCGCACCGGCATAACTGCCAGTTGTGCTATGAATATTCCAGGCAATAAAGAAGCCTAAGGTGACAAAACCCATATGCGAAATTGAAGAATAGGCAATGAGTTTTTTCATATCCTGCTGTACCAACGCAACAAAACCGATATAGACAACAGCGATTAACGATAGACTGATCATCAACCAGTCGAGTGACTGACTGGCATCTGGTGTAATGGGTAGTGAAAAGCGGAGGAAGCCATAGGCACCCAGCTTCAACATAATTGCAGCCAGGATGACTGAACCCCCTGTTGGTGCTTCAACGTGCGCATCAGGCAACCATGTATGCACTGGCCACATGGGCACCTTCACAGCGAAGGCCAGCAGGAAGGCAATAAACACCAGCGTTTGTGCTTCCAGGCCGAATTTATATTTGTGGAACTCAAGAATTTCGAAACTGCCCGTCTTAAAATAGAGATATAACAGTGCGATCAACATGAAAACCGAACCAAAGAAGGTATACAGGAAGAACTTGATGGTTGCATAGACCCGGTTTGGTCCACCCCATATACCGATAATAATAAACATCGGTATCAGCATCGCTTCCCAGAAGACATAAAACAGTGCCGCATCCAGTGCCGCGAAGACACCATTCATCAATCCTTCCATAATCAGGAAGGCTGCCATATATTGAGACTGACGATATTTGATGACATCCCAACCTGCTATAACAACGATAACGGTGATAAATGTCGTCAGCAGAATCAATGGCATGGATATCCCATCAATACCCAGGTGGTAATTGATATTAAAAGTAGGAATCCAGGTGGTATTTTCGACAAACTGCATTGCTGCAGTTCCGGTTTCAAAATTACTGTAGAGCGGAATAGAAAGAACAAATGTGAGTACGGCAAAGAATAAGGACAAGGCCTTGGTTTGCATTGGTGCAGATTCTTTTGCTGTCGCCAACACAACCACACCGCCAAGTACGGGCAGCCATATTACAAGGCTCAATAGTGGTAAGTCAGCAAACATTCGTTAATACCCTTTATCTTTATTATTTCAACACAAACAAACCAAGCAATAGCAATAAGCCGATGATCATAGCAAATGCGTAATCATACAAAAGCCCTGTCTGTACACGGCGTACAATACTGGAAAATAGCGCTACTGATTTGGCTGAGCCATTAATAATAATGCCATCGATAATATTTACATCGCCACGCTGCCAGAGGAATTTACCCAGCATACGGCTACCACCGGCAAATACAATTTCGTTTAACTTATCCATGTAGTATTTGTTGTCCAGCACCTTATGAACCATTTTTAAGTTCTGATAAATCTTTTCAGGGATATCAGGGCGCTTCATATAGAAGAACCAGGCAGTAAAGACACCTGCAGCAGCTAGCCAGAATGGTCCAGAAACAGGTGCATGTAACAGCATGCCCATTGCACCGTCTGTGCTTTTTGCAATTTTTCCGAGCACATCATGTTGTGGTAGCACCTGTATTGCAGAACCGAAGAAATGCCCCAGTGCCATATCACCAACAAATATCGCGCCGATAATCACCGAAGGAATGGCAAGTAATATCAATGGAACCGTTACTACCCAGGGGGTCTCATGGAGGTGTGATCGCGTATGTTCATCCATACGCTCTTCGCCATGGAAGACGAGGAAATACATTCTGAAACTGTAAAGCGCAGTAATAAACACGCCAATCATGATTGCAGCATAGGCAAATCCGGCACCGGGAAGTGTCGACTCGCCAACAGCAAGAATAATGGCGTCTTTAGAGAAGAAGCCTGCAAAACCGGGGGTACCAATCAATGCCAGAGAACCAATTAATGAGGTAATCCAGGTAATGGGCATATATTTTCTTAAGCCACCCATCTTGCGCATATCCTGTTCGTGATGCATAGCAATAATGACTGAACCGGCAGCAAGAAAAAGAAGTGCTTTAAAAAATGCATGGGTCATTAAATGGAAAATACCCGCTGCATAGGCTGATGCACCCAGTGCAACCGTCATGTAACCCAATTGTGACAGTGTTGAATACGCGACCACACGCTTAATATCATTTTGTATCAGGCCTAACAGCCCCATAAAGAAGGCTGTAATCGCACCAATAATCATGACGAAACTAAGTGCAGTCTCTGATAATTCAAATAAGGGTGACATGCGCGCCACCATAAAGATGCCTGCAGTTACCATGGTCGCCGCATGGATCAAAGCTGAAATTGGTGTTGGACCTTCCATTGAATCGGGTAGCCAGACATGGAGCGGGAACTGGGCTGACTTACCCATCGCGCCGATAAACAATAAGATACAGATCATGGTCATCACCGACCACTGACTACCTGGAATGACCTCGATAGTTTTGCCTGCTACTGAATTTGCATTCGCAAAGACATTGGCATAATCCAGGCTACCAAAATACATTAATACTGCACCAATACCTAGCAGGAAGCCAAAGTCACCCACACGGTTAACAAGAAAGGCCTTCAGGTTGGCATAGATTGCTGTATCGCGCTTATACCAGAAACCAATCAACAAATATGAAACCACACCCACTGCTTCCCAGCCAAAGAATAACTGCATAAAGTTATTCGACATCACCAGCATCAGCATTGAGAAGGTAAATAAAGAGATATAACTAAAGAAGCGTTGATAACCTGGATCTTCGTGCATGTAACCGATGGTATAAATATGCACCATCAGTGAAACAAATGTCACCACAGCCATCATCATGGCAGTTAGCTTGTCGACCATAAAGCCAACTTCAAATCGAAT
>JAOULB010000337.1 GCA_029882235.1 Gammaproteobacteria bacterium
GACAGATTTAATCTCTGCATCACTCAACTGTTCAGCAACTGTCTGCATCATGCCATTGTCATTACTGCGTTGCTTTAATCGAAAAGCCTTGAGTTGCGCGATAACATATTCCGCATGCTGACCCGCTAGTGCAGGAAAACCAATCGCATCATTACCGCCTGCCTTTTCACCATGACAGTCAACACAGGCGGCAATATTTTTAGCGGTTATACCCTGTTGAAAAATCTGCTGGCCTTTTGCATTAGCTGGCTTACCTGTGCTGTTTCGTTTTTGTTGACTAAACCAGGCTGCCAGCTTTGGAATATCATCTTTACTGATCGCCTCAACCATGGAGGTCATATGTTCTTCTTTACGCTTACCGCTTTTAAAATCGCGCAGCTGCTTAGCCAGGTAGTTACGTCCTTGCCCAGCGAGTATGGGATACTGTGATGCGGTACTATTGCCATCCTGACCATGACAGCCAATACATAAGACACTACTTGTCGGTGCTGCCGCAACAGCCATGCAGTACATTAATGCCAACACCAGCAAAGATGCAGAACTGTTTTTCATATCACACTCCAGTGGAATTATTTAATACTGATTTGTCCAAGCATACCTGCTTCGGTATGACCTTTGATGGTGCAGTGTAGTTTGCCCGTGCGTACTGTTTTTACCGGCACGAACCACCACTCGGCTATCCCACCCGGATAAACTTCGATCTCATTGATCTGTCCTTTTATTTCGGCCTGAGTTTTACCCGCAGGGTTAACAATCTGTACCTTGCGCGTGAACACTGATCGCGACAGCGCGGCAGAGGTAAAATAATGTTTTTGTTTCGATGGGTTTTTGATCACGAGTTTATATAGCCGACCCGTTTCAAACTGCAGACGATCCGGATAAAAACGTAAACGGTTATTTACATCACCCAGGCTTACAGAAACAACAATCGGTTTCTGTGCTGTCAGATCACCCGCGGCATAAACATGCCATGGCATTACTAGCATAAATAAAATTGATAGATATATTCCTGACATCACAAACTCTCCTGATTTGTTCCGATAAAAAAGGGGAGTACAGGACTCCCCTAAGGCTCAGACTTCAAGCATGGAGAGCCAGGAATCATGCAGATTACAAACGCTTAACGCATAAACTGCACCACTTTGACCATTCAGACTAAACTCGGAAATCGCGGCCTTGTGTTTGGCCGGATCAAAAACATTTTCTGCAATAAATTTAAAATCACTATCCAGCAGAACATGTTTAACAATCCAGTGTTTCCCCTGTTTCATCGGATGACCCGTGACCACCTTGATGCCACTACCGGTCTTTTCCAGAATAGGTGAATGTGAGCCGGCCTTTTTCGCCCAGCGTCCCGGCGAATCCTTGGTGTAATAAACACCCCCGGCCATACTGTTACTGTTGATCTTGCTACCCGCTTCACTGGCTAGAATGATTTTTGGCGCGATAATACCCGTTGCCACACCGGCCATACCAATACGTATAAATGAACGTCGGTCCATTGTTTCCTCCTGTTATCTCATCTTTTGATAGAACCATGTTCGGTCCTGTACTCATATAAACAGGCTGGGGTGGAAAAAAATTCCCGTAAAATATGATTGAGCAACAAAAAGGCAAATAAGATATCGTGGGAGAATTTATTATTGAATTTTCTACTGATTCGCTCGGTTCAAGTTCCCTGTTCAATCTATTGTATGTAGAATAATGCGCAGTGATTGAGTGTTTTATAACCATTCTAAGGGGGTAATAAGGATATGTTTGAGGTACTGAATACGATTTTTAATTTCTGGGTTGGCTTTGCGATTCTGGCCATTGTGCTGGTCAAAACATCAATAAAGCTGGTACCGCAGAATATGGCCTATGTGGTTGAACGCTTTGGCAAATATAATAAAAGCATGACCGCAGGCTTAAATATTCTCATCCCCTTTATCGACAAAGTGGCCTATCGCCGCTCATTAAAGGAACAGGCCTTTGATGTCCCCAGCCAGTCGGCAATTACCAGGGATAATATTTCGCTGGGTGTTGATGGCGTGTTATATCTCAAAGTGATTGATCCCTACAAAGCCTCGTATGGTGTTGATAATTATGTCTATGCGGTAACTCAACTCGCCCAGACCACCATGCGTAGCGAAATTGGTAAAATTGAACTCGATAAGAGTTTTGAAGAACGCGAAAGCCTGAACATAAATATCGTCGCAGCAATTAATGAAGCCGCCAGTCCCTGGGGTGTACAGGTGCTGCGTTATGAGATCAAGGACATTGAACCACCACGCTCAGTGCTTGAAGCAATGGAACGTCAGATGAAGGCTGAGCGTGAAAAGCGTGCCTCCATTTTAGAATCCGAAGGCGAACGCCAGTCGGCGATCAATGTTGCCGAGGGTGATAAACAATCCAAAGTATTAGCCGCTGAAGCAGATAAGGCCGAACAAATCCTTCGTGCTGAGGGTGAAGCGCAGGCGATCCTTGCGGTGGCCGATGCCAAGGCCAGGGCAATGGAAGTGATTGGTAATATTGCGATCTCTGATAAAGGTCAGAAAGCCATTCAGCTTGAGTTGGCCGGTAAGGCCATTGATGCGAAAGAAGCGATTGCGAAAAAATCATCCGTTGTACTACTCCCTGATAATCAAAGCAGTGCCTCCAGCATCGTTGCCGAGGCAATGACAATTATTAATACTTTGAATAAACATCAGGATACCGAAGGTAGACCATCATGATCGAATACATTCAGACCCATCAGGCTGGTTTCTGGATCACACTCGGTTTTATTTTATTGGCACTTGAAGTGCTGGTGTTTGGTTTTACAACCATTGTGATGTTTTTTGCTGGACTCGGGGCAATCACCGCCGGCTTATTGATGCAGTTTGGCGTGTTACCTGAGACCTGGATTGCAGGTATTTCATGTTTTGGTATCAGCACAGGTATTTATAGTGTGCTGTTATGGAAACCCATGCATCGTATTCAGGCGAATAGTTCGCCTCAGGAAG
>JAOULB010000338.1 GCA_029882235.1 Gammaproteobacteria bacterium
AAGTTTGTTTCTTTGATTTATATGCCTCTAGGTTCAAAGAGTGGTTACTTATAAGGATACGTAAACTTTGTTCGCTGTTTGAGGCAGCAATAATTCCTAGTTTTTTACTTGGCAGGTTACCCAATGCATAGTTTAATTCCTGTTTAAGTATATGTAACATATTATTTTGTACAATTACTGCCTTTTTGAAGGCTCCAATTTTTGCATAATTGTTTGCGATGTAATGCATTACGTATGTGTTTGATGATTCCCATGATGGATAGTTAAGCGATTGTTTATATTTTTCGATAGCAAGATCATGTTTATTTGTTTTTTCTAGTTGAAGTGCTTCTGACACTAACCGGTTGTGTTTGAAATTAAATCTACTATTTCGCCCAGGATGAATAAGGGGTCTGGTTTTGATTTTTTCCATGACGAATTTAGTAGGATCTATTCTTTTACCATTGAGGTATAATTCGATGTGTAGATATGGGGATAAATCATTAAATTGATCCCTGGGGTCTTGTGTTGATCCTAGAACACTACCTTTTTCGATTGAATCGCCAGTTTTTACTGAAGGTCGGATACCTAATATTCGAGCTGAATATTTGGAGTCTGAGCCTATTCCTTCAATGACCAGCCCCTGCCATGAGCTTATATCACTCTTTTCAAGCCGGGCTATTTTTCCTGAAATGGGTGATAGAAAAATCTTCATTAGGTTTTGAATGAACATCTACACCCGTGTGTCTAGGACTATGGTCTACTGTTGCTTTTCCAGTAGGGTTAACAAAATTCTCTGCATGTATAGGAGAAGAGAGAAGACTTATAAGAAGCACAATTCTTAAATGTTTTACTGAAAATGCCATAATGTATGTGCATAGAGATAAAAGTTTTAAACAACAAGACTACTCCTGCCTATCTAGAGGATCAATCCCCTTAGATGGCGCGTTGTGCTGATTGGTTTTCAGCCGTTTTTATAAATCAGTGGCCACAAGGATGTGGCCAGCTTACAGGTGGGGCAGGGATGCCCCATCTGTAAGCTTCCTTCCTGAAAACCAATCATCACAACATGCTTGCGCCATTAGGGGCGGCTTTCTTTTGGTTCGTTTTCTTTAGCCGTTTAAAGAAAATGAACTCGTCTGTCCGGACGAGACCGGACATCAAAATCCAGCTCGCGCCAGCGACTCAAACTAAAAGAAACAACCACTAATCTATAACTGGATTCCGGCCTCGGCTTTGGCATCCTGCGTCGCTCTACTACCTACATCCCTGTAGGCATTCGCCGGAATGACAAAGAAATATTCGCCGAAATGATAAAAACCTAACCAACACACCCCACCATCGCCACCGCAGCATTAGAAAGCGTCCGATTCCGATGCCAAACAACCCCCAAATCCCTCCGCAAAGAAATCTCATTCACCTTCAAAGCCTGCAACTCTCGATTCAACATACTATTCGGTAACACACTCCAGCCCAGTCCAACCACAACCAGCATTTTGATGGTTTCGAGGTAGTTGGTGGACATGCCGATGTTGAGTTTGAGTCCAAGGGGTTCGAAGGCCTGTTCGATCACTTCGCGGGTGTAGGTGCCATGCGAGGGCAGGATGGCGGGGTGTTCGGCGAGCATGTCGAGGTTGACGGGTTTTGTTTTGCTCAGGGGATGTTTGTGATTGACGACGACACTGAGCGGATCGGGCCAGATCAGTTTTGTTTCGATGTTGTCGATGGGACTGAGGGGCAGGGTGACGATGCCGATTTCGAGATCGCCGTGTTCGACGCCTCGGCAGGCTTCTTCTGAATCCATGAAGTGAATATCCAGTTCGACATCGGGGTAAGCGATATTGAACTGGCGTAAGACTGGCGGCAGGCGATGCAGGCCGATGTGGTGGCTGGTGCCGATGCTGAGTTTGCCACTGATGTTGCCGGATAAGTTGGAGATGGCGCGGCGGCTGTCTTCGACTTCGAGCAGGATTTTGTGTGCTCGCGGTAACAGGGCCTGGCCTGCTTCGGTCAGGCTGACGCTGCGCCCGATACGGTCAAACAGGCTGGTGCCCAGCTCGTCTTCCAGTGCAGCAATACGCTTGCTGATGGCGGGTTGGGTCAGAAATAGCTGTTCTGAGGTCTGGGAGAAGGATCCCGTCTCAGCCACGGCCACAAAGGTTGTTAGATTATTCAGATCCAGGGTAATTCACCATTAAGTATTCCTGATAGTTATAGAATACATGAAAATAATGAATTTGTGTAATGATTGGAATAACCCTATCATCCTCCCAACAAAGTAAGAGGATGAAGAAATGGCTGGCAAGACCTTGTATGACAAATTATGGGATGCCCATGTGGTGCGCGATAACGGTGACGGCACTGCACTCTTATATATAGACCGGCACCTTGTGCATGAGGTGACGTCACCGCAGGCCTTTGAAGGTTTGCGTATGGCCGGTCGTAAGCCATGGCGGGTGAACGCGAATCTGGCCGTGCCGGATCATAATGTGCCGACGACAGATCGCAGCAAAGGCATTGAAGATGCCGTCTCCCGCACTCAGGTGGAGACGCTGGACAACAATTGCAGCGAGTTTGGTATTACCGAATTCAAGATGGACGATATCCGTCAGGGCATCGTGCATGTCATCGGCCCTGAACAGGGTGCGACCCTTCCCGGTATGACGGTGGTGTGTGGCGACTCACATACTTCGACGCATGGTGCCTTCGGCGCCTTGGCGCATGGCATTGGGACCTCCGAGGTTGAGCATGTATTGGCCACGCAATGTCTGGTGCAAAAGAAATCAAACACCATGTTAGTCAGTGTTGATGGCAAAGTCGGCGCGGGTGTGACCGCGAAAGATATCGTGCTGGCCATCATTGGTGAGATAGGTACCGCGGGTGGCACTGGTTATGCCATCGAGTTTGGTGGTGAGGCGATTCGTGATCTTTCTATTGAAGGTCGCATGACCGTTTGCAACATGGCGATTGAAGCGGGCGCACGTGCCGGCATGGTCGCG
>JAOULB010000339.1 GCA_029882235.1 Gammaproteobacteria bacterium
CGCCAACGGCTGCTCGACTATCTCAAGCAGGTAATGAAGTAAGCCTTGTGCAGGGTAATGAGTCGCTTAGCGTACGACTTTTATGCGTGACACGGGTTCAATATTCAGCAGGCGACTGACTTTTCTGATGAGTGGATCATGTCGAAATGGTTTCGCCATATAATCATTCACTCCCGCATCGATTGCGCTTTCTACATTTTCCTTAGAGACGTCAGAGGTCAGCATCAAAAAGGGGGTGTCTTTGGTACGCTCATCCTTCCGCACAGCACAAAGCAGGTCATAGCCATTCATATTTGGCATGTGCCAGTCACTAATGATGAGATCAAATGTCTGCGACTGTACTGACGCCAGGCCCTCTTTACCATCGGCAGCTTCGCGGATGTCGGTAATCTCCATCATTTTCAGGGCGGCCTTGATGAAGTTGCGAATGAAGATCGCGTCATCAACGATTAACACTTTTTTATGCTGTTTTGTCATGACTCTATTTTCGGATAAAACGGAATAAGCCTTTATAGAAAAGGGCCCTGACAATTGTAATAGCTTGTTAAATTTAACCCTGAGAAAAATACAGGAATTGAACTATAGTTCCTTAACCCTTGATGAGCTTTTCAACCTTCTTAATGAAGGGTTCTGGTTTGAAGGGTTTGGTGATGTAGTCGTTAACTCCGGCGCTGATGGCCTCTTTAACGACATCCTGACTGACATCGGAGGTGAGCATCAGGAATGGAATTGATTTAAGGCGGTTATCTTCACGCACGGCCTTGAGTAACTGCATGCCATCCATTTCAGGCATGTGGAAATCGCTGATGATAAGGTCATAATCACTGCTCTTAATCAGCATGGCCAGTGCATCGCGGCCATGTTCCGCATCCTGCACCTTGCTAATATTCAGTCGCTGTAATGTGGTCTTCACCAGATTACGAATGAAGGCAGCATCATCGACGACAAGTATTTTTTTATCTTTCATAGCTGGGCCTGAGTTGAGAGCAGCGTAGGTTTTTATCCCGTCTTGCTTTATATCGACATTTTGCCAATTAAGAATAGGTATATTGAGTGCTTTTTGCTAATCTTTTTAACCTCTTGGTGACGGGGATTAAGATGTGAGAACAGGCATGTTTAATAGTTATGTGGACTGGTTGGCAAAATATTATCGGCGTGTCATCGCGCTTTCGGTCGTGCTGACACTGGTGTTTGCTGCTGGCGCACAGCAGCTCCATTTCACCAATGATTTTCGTGTTTACTTTAGTAAGGACAACCCCCAGCTCGCCGCGCTGGAACTTATGGAACAAAATTACGGCAAACAGGACGCCATCTATTTTTTCATTCAGCCGAAGAGTGGCGATGTCTTTACCCTGGAACACCTGTCCTTGATCAGGGAGCTGACAGAAAAGGCCTGGTTGCTACCCTATGCCGACCGAGTCAACTCCATTACCAATTTCCAGCATACCGAGGCCAGCGGTGATGATCTGCAAACGGATTATGTGCTGCGTTCTGGTACGCCAATAGATCAGGCCAAAATTGACTGGGTCAAAAAGGTGGTCATGGGTGAGCCCACGCTGGTGAATAATGCGATTGGGCCGGATGGTGGTGCGACAGGGGTTCTGGCGCTACTGAGACTGCCGGAAAACGACCAGAAGGCACCGGATGAAGCCGTCTATGCTGCGCGTGACCTGCTGGCCAAGATGCGGGCGAAATACCCCAATGCTGAGATCACCCTCGGTGGTGCGACCAATGCCGGCACCGTGTTGGGTGAGGCGGTGCAACAGGATATGCAGAATCTCGTTGGGACGAGTTATGCCATTCTGGTGCTCGGGCTGGTGCTCCTGTTGCGTAGTCTGCGCGGGATGTTGGTGACCGTGCTGGTTATCAGCTTTTCTATCGCCATTACCATGGGCATCTATGGCTGGTTTGGCGCTGTTCTGACCCCGGTTGCCGGCTGGGTGCCCTCGATTGTGATGACCATTGCGGTTGCCGATTCCGTGCATGTCCTGATTTCCTATTATCACGGCCTGTCGCAGGGGCTGAGTAAGGAGGATGCCGTACGCGAATCCCTGCGCATTAATTTGAACCCGGTGTTCGTGACCAGCCTGACAACCGTCATTGGTGTGCTTTGTCTCAACTTCAGCGATTCACCACCTTATCAGGACCTTGGCAATATGGTCGCGCTGGGTGTGGTGTTTGCCTGGCTTCTCAGTATGACGCTGCTGCCCGCCGTGCTGTTCTGGTTTGATATTGGTCGCTCACACCGGAAAGGTAAAAAGTTCGACACTATGGATAAGCTAGCCAGCTTTGTTATCGCCAACAGAAAAGTATTAATGCTTGCTATGGGCGTGTTGGTGATTGTTGCTGCGAGTTTTATTCCTCGCAATGAATTAACTGAACGCTGGCATGAATATTTTGCTGAAAGTTTTGAACATCGCCAGACCATGGAAAAGATTAATGCAAATATGACCGGCATTCATTCTGTTCGATATTTACTTGATACCGGCGAAGACAATGGCATTCATGATCCAAAGTATCTAAAGACACTGGAAGATTTTGCCAACTGGTTTCGACAACAGCCCGGAGTCGCCTTCGTCAGTAGTCTGGCTGATGTGCATAAGCGACTGAATAAGAATATGCATGGTGGTAAAGAAGAATGGTACCGCCTGCCTGATAATCGTGAACTGGCCGCGCAATATTTTCTGCTGTATGAATTTGGTCTGCCACGTGAATTGAATATGGACGATACCGTTAACTACAATCGATCCGGCAGCCTGTTTAAAGTTTTAATTCATAAAACAGATTCGGAATCCATTTTACAGCTGGATAATCGTGCGCGTGAATGGTTGCAGAACAATGCCGCGCATATTCAGTTTAGCGAAGGCACCGGCATGGATATTATATTTGGTTATATTAACCATCGAAATATTCGTCAGTTGCTGACAGGAACCTTGCTGGCGCTCGTATTAATTTCATTTGTGTTGAT
>JAOULB010000340.1 GCA_029882235.1 Gammaproteobacteria bacterium
ACTGGGAACCACGCTTGAAATATCGAGCTCAACGGTGGAGCTAAATTTGGCCTCAGGTGAGTCGGGCGTACGGAACATGCCCTGTTCCTTGCAATAGGCTTCCACCAACGCGATATTGTCTTCATCACGGCCACTCAGGCGCAGGTAGTTCAGCGTTTCATCATCAATAGGGAAAATGCCACAGGTGGCCCCATATTCAGGTGCCATATTCGCCAGCGTGGCGCGGTCGGCCAGTGGCAGGTGATCCAGACCCGGGCCATAGAATTCAACAAATTTACCCACCACGCCATGCGCACGCAGCATTTCGACCACGGTTAACACCAGATCAGTGGCAGTGGCACCCTCAGGCAGATTGCCCGTGAGTTTAAAACCCACCACCTGTGGGATCAGCATCGAGATGGCCTGACCCAGCATGGCCGCTTCAGCCTCGATACCGCCGACACCCCAGCCAAGTACACCCAGCCCGTTGATCATGGTGGTGTGCGAGTCTGTGCCGACCAGGGTATCTGGATAGGCTTGCAGCACGCCATTGTTTTCCTGTGCGAAGATCGTGCGGGCCAGATATTCAAGATTGACCTGATGCACAATGCCGGTTTCGGGTGGGACAACCTTAAAGTTTGAGAATGCCTTCTGGCCCCATTTCAGAAAGCTGTAGCGCTCATGGTTACGTTCGTATTCCAGCGATTCATTGGTGGCAAAGGCATCGGCATTGCCAAAGGCATCAACCTGAACGGAGTGATCGATGACCAGTTCTGCAGGTTGCAGCGGATTAATTTTGTTGGGATCACCGCCAAGGTTTTTCATCGCATCACGCATGGCAGCCAGATCGACCACGGCCGGTACGCCAGTGAAATCCTGCATCAAAACTCGGGCAGGGGTGAAGGCGATCTCTTTGCTGGGTGTGGCTTTAGGGTCCCAGCTGGCCAGGGCTTCAATGTCCGCTTTGGTGACATTGACATCGTCTTCATGACGCAGCAGATTTTCCAGCAGGATTTTGAGAGAGAAAGGAAGTTGCGCGGCACCGGGTACGGTATCAAGTCGATAAATTTCATGATCCTTACCATTAACGGATAGGGTGGCGCGTGCGTTATAACTGTTAGCCATGGGCTCTCCTGAGTTCTTATTCTGCTGTCGTTCAAAAGGTGGGCATTATACGGAAAAAACCGAACCAGTGGACAAGCTAGTTCAGTGTTGTGTTTATTTCCTCTGCCAATATGCGCTGCGCTTCTTTAATGAATTTGTTGCGACTAAAAATGATTTGCCAGCGACTGCCACCCAGCTGACGCCACAGGATGGCTGCGCGCATACCACATAATAGCAAAGCTCTGATTTTATTGGCATGGTCCTGATTTGATAAATAGACTTCCTCACCTGTCACCATAATTTGTGGTGATATTGTGCTGATAGTTCGTGCATAGATGTCGGCAAATTTTGCCAGCAAGACATCATGTGAAACAGGAAAGTAGTCCAGTTGTTTTTTTGCTTCTTCTATTCCGCTTGCGATGATGTCCAGCATTTCTGGCCGTTTGGATAATTTACGCTCCAGATGCAAAAGGCTAATGACATAACGGGTGATATCCATATCCATTTCGTCTTTATGGCTATCCAACTGGCCGGTTAACATTTGTAAACCACTGCGTATGTTACTCGTTTGCCCAAAGATTGCGGCAACAGATTCCGGATTCAGTTCAAGCAGGCTTTGCAAGCAGGTCTCTGTATCATGCATATCAGCAACACCTGTTTGCCCAATCTGTTGAACCAGCGATGCGGCCTGGAATACACCGGCAAGGGCGAGGGTCTTATCATGAAGATTTTCTGACATTTGGATTCCAGTGATCGCTTATCGATATGCAGCTTGAATAATACCGCCACCGAGACAGACTTCGCCATCATAAAATACGACCGACTGACCGGGCGTGACGGCCCATTGGGGTTCATCGAAAACAACGTTGCATTGCTTATTTTCAATTTTTTCTATTGTGCAGGCCGCATCCTGTTGTCGATAACGTGTCTTTGCTGTGCATTTGAGAGGCAGGGCAGGTTGTTTGCCTGAAACCCAGAGCAAATTAGCGGCATCCAGTGATCGACTGAGTAACAAGGGATGATCATGACCCTGAACGACAATCAAAATATTGTTTTCAAGATCTTTGTCGGCAACATACCAGGGCTGATTATCATATTTTTTTAAACCACCAATACCGAGGCCTTGACGTTGGCCAAGGGTGTAATACATCAGGCCATCATGTTTGCCAATAACATCGCCATCGGGTGTTTTGATTTCTCCGGGCTGTGCAGGCAAATATTGTTGCAGAAAATTTTTAAAGTCACGTTCGCCAATAAAGCAGATGCCAGTACTGTCTTTTTTGTTGAAGGTTGCCAGATGATTCTGTTCTGCAAGTTCACGCACCTTTGGTTTTTCAAGTTCACCAATGGGAAACAGACTATGAGCGAGCTGATCCTGCGATAACATATAAAGAAAGTAACTTTGATCTTTGTCGGTATCTTTACCACGTAATAAAAAATATTCACCATCGCGTTCATCAATACGGGCATAGTGGCCTGTGGCAATGCGCTCGGCACCTTGTTGCAGGGCATAATCCAGAAAGGCAGAGAACTTTATTTCTTTATTACACAGCACGTCGGGATTGGGTGTCCGTCCTGCTTTGTATTCTTCAAGAAAATAATTGAATACCCGATCCCAGTATTGATCGGCAAAGTTGACACCTTGAATTGAAATTCCAATTTGCTCGCAGACTTTGGTGGCATCAGAGAGATCTTCTTCAGCGGCGCAATAATCATCCTTGTCATCACCTTCCCAGTTTTTCATGAATACACCGTGCACATCATAACCCTGTTGTTTGAGTAACAGGGCGGTGACGGAGGAATCAACACCACCAGACATGCCGACGATAATGGGTTTGTTTTTTTCTGCAGATGACATTTCGAAGTT
>JAOULB010000341.1 GCA_029882235.1 Gammaproteobacteria bacterium
ATCCGCCCGGTTCAATAGTCCGACTGGCTAACTTTGAACAAGCAATTGTTGCATATAGAACTAAAAACTCATTACAACCAAAGGTAGTATGCTATAAATCGTCAAATGGTACGCGCCTGAAAAAACTTATCTTGAGGGAAACAGATACACCCAGCTATGAAATTATAAATTCAGCCATCGATAGCTGTACCGAAGTAGATTTAAACAGAGTATGGGATATAAAAATTGATAAATTTTCTGAAGAAGAAATACAAATATGAAGACTGTAGAAATACCTGTTTATATTTATTGGGGGCTTGGAGAAGCGGCGCTAGTATCATTCATACTTTTTATAATCTATTTTATCCGTTTCAGATCTGCCAAGAAAAAACTAAAAAAACTCTCTTCAAATACATCTGCAGTTAACAATGCAAACGACAGCAAATATACGAATGAAGAAATAGAAAATCTTGAGCGGTTTCGTGAATACTTTTTCAAATTAAAAGAACAATATGACAACCTCACGTCTGTTAATGACCAATTAGAGATCATAATTGACAAAAACATTGATATAGACACTAAAGAGTTACTGTCAGACGAGCTCAATGCAATAAAAGCCAGAAAACTTGAGCTTGAACTAATGGTTAAAACAATTCACTCTGAGTTGAGCACACTTCTGAACGAATACGATGTCTCAAAAGACATTGGTTCACGCGCCACAGTTAATGACACAGTTAATGACATACAGGAATTAGTTAGTCGTCAAAATAAAATCATACAAGACTTACAACAACAGCTTGAACAAGCTCTAACAGAAAAGACAAAAAACGACATGTTAGAAAAATTAGCTGAACTCGAAAGTAAAAATGATGAACTAAGTGTCACTCTGGATGTTTTGCAGGATGAAAACCAGTTCCTACAGAACCACATCACAACCATACTGCGACAGGAAATGGTTAGAGAAACTCTGGCCAAAGATGAAATGAGAAGATTAAAGACTCAATACACATCTATGGAAAAACAATATCTGGATTTATACGAAAAAGACCAGGCTAGCCATTAATTTATCGAACTGATCTCCTTACTCTCTAAAAACTTTAAGTATTTGCACTTTTCAGTACATTTCTCTACTTAGGCGTTCACCCACAACTAAAACATATCGATGGTGCCGCCATCGCCTTTCTTCTTCAACGGCGAATTATCTGCGGCATTATCCTGATTTCTGGCCATAAGTAGCTCATCAACTTTTGTGTTAATCATGGCTAGCGCCTGTGAACCTTCGAACTGTGGTACTGCACAGACATTGAGTGTATCGACACACTGATTCAACCAGTTCATACGACTTTCAATATGCTTAGTCACCTGATTGGTGATGTCCTCAAACTGCAGGGCCATAATCGCTTCGGTCATGGTATCGTTCATGGCGCTGTCGACCAGATTGAGTGATTTAATATTTTCCTCGAAGCGATGATCAAGTTCATTGATACGAGTTAATAATTCATTGACTCGACCTTTAACTTCGATACTGGCCTTCATATCGCGTGAAGCAATATCCTGCATGACGTCACGCGTCATTAATATACGATCCGTCGCAGTGGTGACTTCTGAGCGAACATCGGCACTGAGTTTTCTGGAGCTTGTTGCCATATTTCGCATTTCATCCGCAGCCTCGGCAAAGTCGCGACACTTAATACCAATACGTGCGGCTTCAATCGCGGCATTAAAAGCCAATAGTCCTGTTTTCTCGGTCGCATCATCCAGGCGATCAAGCTTATTGAAAATTGAATGAATACTGACTGTTGCATCTTCCAGTTGATAAACCATGTCCATATTCTGCTGGCTGGTTTTAACGACCAGTTCGATCAACTCCGAAAGGATATTACTGGTCGCCTGAGAAAGCTCCCACATGCCGGTGATCTGTTCACTACACTCATCATTCGATGAATCAATATCATGCAGGACATTCTTAATAAATGTATGTTGCTGCCTGAGGTGTTCGTTCATAGTTTTGAAGACAACAAAAAGCTGCTGCACTGAATCACTCACCACATAGCGGAGCTTGTCACTTTCGTTGGCGATGTGATTGAATTCGGGCCGAATGGCCTGCTCAATAAGCTGCCCCAGTTTTTCACCGGTTTCGGTCAGCTCATCGAGCTGTGAGGCAAACCTGTGCGGGCGATTAAGACGTCTACGATCCAGCAGCCATAAGATAGCCAGCAGAGACACCAGTCCCGCATACAGATAACTGGGTAGATCATAAACGTAAACGACAATACTAAGTGTGGCGATAATCGCCGGTAGAGTGACAACAGCAAGATTCAACATGGCAGCGTACCCAAAAATTATCCTTAAAATAAATGTGATTTGTGTCACAGTTTTTTACAATTACCGCCACCCTTATCGGTGAAATTCCTAGGGTCTTTAGGAAATTTTTTTTCATCCCAGCATCGGTCCATTGGATAAAATATGACTTAAGCTACTGTTAACACTGGTTTTTTTTGTGATCTATGCTATTATTCAGGCCGAAATTACCGGCCAGGATAGCCCGGAACCCGTAAAATGCGGCTATCCGGCAAAACTATCCCCTCCCCCGTAACATTTGAGTCTGGAATTTAATGGGTGTACTGACACTGACATTGCTATTGCCCCTCGTCGGGGCAGCGCTGGTGCTATTTGTTCCCGCAAATCGGCCCAGGCTGATTCGTTTCACCGCGATACTGGCCGGGCTGGTCACCCTGCTGTTTAGCTGGAGTCTACTCGCCCAGTTCACACCCTCCGCCAATCTGCAGTTTTTTGAAAGTCATCAGTGGAATCCACGCCTTGGCACACGTTTCTCACTGGGCGTGGATGGTTTTTCCTTTCCAATGGTGTTGCTCGCCAGCCTGCTCTGTTTTGTCGCCATTCTTGCCTCGAGTCATATCAAGGAACGTGTCAAAACC
>JAOULB010000342.1 GCA_029882235.1 Gammaproteobacteria bacterium
CAATAGAATATCAATATTTTATGGTTTTTCTAGCGATGGTCCAGGTATATTTTTTGTTAAAAATCAATACCATAACGAGAGATAAAACTGAACAATATCGGCCGTGAACGAGTACAGGGGTTCCTCGCCCAGATTGTAGCTCACATCTGGATCCTCTCTAATGTCACGAAAGTTCTCATACTCAAAACTGACACGATCATAAGAAAAATTCGCACTGGCCTTATCAATGAATCCCCAGCCCTGTTTGATAAATTCATAGCTCAGGGTGACGCCCATGGTCGTATTGCTGAACGAGCTGAGCTCTTTATCTCGCGCGTAGTAATTTTGTTGATCCGGACGATCGAAGAGGTCACGATAAAAATCTGCATGGGTCTGGCTATAGACACGATAACGAAAATCCAGAATCAGGTGATCACCAAGGGGTTGGGAATAACCAAATTCTGAATTTACCGCCGTCACGCCCCAGTCATCCTCAAAAACACGACCCGAGACATGTACCGCCGCACGATAAGGCAGGAAGTAACGCAACTGTGCACCCAATGCACGACTGGTGCGTGTATTTGGATAGTTTTCCACCTGAAAACCATTGGCACCGCCGTTGTTATAACGAACCTGGCGATAAGGATTATTCAGATAACCTTCATCGGTCACGGTTTCAAAATTCACCGCCATGACCAGACTCTTGGTCAGCACCTGGGTCAGACCGAGTTGATAAGTACGGCGTTCGGCCTGTTCGGCAAAATTGGGATCGCGCACCTTAACACCATCAACGCGTGTCATACGAAACACATCGTCAGAACCGCGCGAGAATCCCATTGATACCGTTGTCAGCCCACCCAGCATATCCATACTCAAACCAACATGCGTTGATTCAGCGACGTAATCATTTTCGGCACTGTTGGTGTGTGACAAACTTAAAATAGATTTGCCATGTAAATAATCAATACCCACAGTTTGTTCTTCACGATTCTCCGTGTACTGGCTCGCCCCAAGTGCCTCAACATCGATGGATGCGCTGGTGATGTTATCAACATAGTGATTGGCGAAAACTGAAAAGGACGTGTCATCCCCTTTTCGAACTAGAATGGATGGACCACTGATCTCAATCCCGCCGCCATCATAGGAATGATAAAGCGCATCAGCGCGGTCTTCCGGCAAAACAGCCGCGTGGGTTGCTGATAGTTGAATCAGCAACAGTAAAGCAGTTAAAACATAGCGCTTAGTTACAACCACAACCACCACCGGAACTTCCTTCACCACCACGGGCAAGTTCACGTGCTTCATAAACATGTTTAAGATAGGCCGAAGAGACAGGATCACGACTAAAACTCATAATCGGATCCGCCAGATTCGCACGTTCATAGGGCTGTACCCAGGGCTGAATACTGCAACCAGTACTCAGCACCAGACAACAAAGTAGAAAAAGCTGACGGTGTAACATCATTTACTCCCTGACCAGCTCACGAACCTGTTTGGCGTAGTCTTTTTCATAACCGGGTTTATAACCTTTATGCAGGTAACGCATATTGCCATTGCGATCGACCAGCACTGTGCTTGGCATCGCACTCACTTTATAAAGCTTGCTGACCTTGTTTTGAGTATCAAATAGAATTGGAAAACTGACCGGAATACTACGCAGTAACTTTTTCGCTGGTGCTGAATTTTCTTCAACATTCACACCCAGAATAGTAAAACCAAGGCGTTTGTACTTTTTATACATATCTTCCAGCAGAGGCATCTCCTGACGACAGGGTGCACACCATGAGGCCCAGAAGTTAATCATGACGACCTGGCCACGGAACTCACTCAGTTTAAGGTTGCTACCAGTATTACTTTTTAAGGTAAAGTTGGGAGCCTTACCACTCACTTTTGATGCCAGCGCATGACCTGAAAAGGCTAGCATGATTGAAACAAATAAAATTGAAACTATTTTTCTATTCATCTGTAAACATCCCCTATTAAAATTTAGAAAAAGACTGCGAGCCCAAAATGATATTCCAGATTGCGATGCTTCTTAGCGCCATAAATATCTGTTTCAAAGGTATGTCGACGCATATCAACATGAATTGAAAACCAGTCAGATGCCAGAAAACGATAACCAAAGCCATACACCAGTGTTGATCGATCTTCTCCATCAAACTCGGTGGTACCTGAACCAACTACAAGATAAAGATCGGTGTTAAAGGCCAGGTCTTCACCCCAGTAAACTTCACCGGGCAACAGGTTATACCCAAGTAAAACATTAAAATAGGTTAATGTTCGATCTTCTACCGCAGGAATTAGAGAAGCTCGCTCATCTGTAGATTCGCCAGTCTCTGTTTTTCCATAGTTGGCTTCAATAAAAACATCTTCAGTCAAATGATAGGCAAAACGCACGCCTTGCACCGTGCTCACACCAAAATCTTCAACACTCATTGAACCGGCAAAATAACCAATTTCAAAATTTTCCGTGTCAATATCGGCAAGATGCACATCGCGTCGATGTACTTCCGGTTTTATAATCTGTTCTCCAGAGGCAATTGGCTCTGCTGCCTGGAGAGCAGGACTCAACATTAATAAACTGCCTGATACGCAGACAACGGCAATACTTAAAAGAAACTGCCTACACCGACTGACCATATCTCTAGTTCCTCGTTATCATCTTCGCTTGAATAAATTATTAGTTCTTTATATTCAAGCCTTAAAAAAAAGCTTCGCGTTAAATATGCTCGAACGCCTAATGCCCAACTGGAAGTAAGATCATTACTATCTGTTTTTTCAACTAATGTAGAGCGAATGCGTGTGTTAATTGAGCCTGTGCCAATTAAAAAATAGGGTGAAAATCTAAATTCAGGAAAGGGATATCCAATCACATTGATATTATACAGGTCGCTAGTTGATAGTACGCCCAACATCTGACCTGCAGAAACCTCAACC
>JAOULB010000343.1 GCA_029882235.1 Gammaproteobacteria bacterium
ATTTTGTGATGCCGGGTTTGATAACGCTCAACAACCTGATCCGAAAACTCAAACTCACTACCTTTCTCTTCGGGTTGATCTTCAAAACCGATCGAAAAGGTAAGCAGGTCTTTCACACCCGCTTCTGCCAGCAAGGCAACCAGCAGGCTTGAATCAAGCCCACCAGATAATAAAACCCCTACAGGGACATCGGCGATCATGAGTCGTTTTCTCACTGCCTCACGCAGTGCAGTGTGAATGGCCTCTGTCCATTCTTCTTCTGTACGTGGTTGATCCGGTCTTGTCGCTGATAATGTCCAGTAACGACGATGCTGTGTTTTACCCTCACTGGAAATCGTCAGGCTAGTGCCAGGGGCAAGTTTCCTTATGCCTTTAATAATCGTATGTGGTGCAGGGACAACACCGTGCAGAGTAAACTGATGATGCAGGCCAACGGCATCGATGGATTTATCAACACCACCGGTGGCAAGTAGCGCCTGAGGATTGGAGGCAAAGCGAAAAACATTATTTTGCTGGTTATAATAGAGTGGCTTAATACCCATGCGATCGCGTGCGATGAAAAGAGAGTCTTTCTTCTGATCCCAGATGGCAAAGGCAAACATGCCATGCAAATACTCAGGACAGCGCTCGCCCCATTTATGATAGGCCTTAAGTATGACCTCGGTGTCACCATCACTATTAAACTGATAGCCTTCAGCAATAAACTGTTTACGTAATTCTGGGTAATTATAAATGGCACCATTAAAAACAATAGTTAGCCCCAATTCGGTGTCTATCATTGGCTGATTGGAGCGGTCGGATAAATCAATGATGGCAAGACGCCGATGTCCAAAGGCGACTTTGTCCTGTAACCAAACACCCTCATGGTCAGGGCCCCGATGGGCAAGATGAGGCAACATCTGAGCGACGATTTGCTGTTGCGCGCTGTGCCCATCCAGTCGCAATTCACCACAAATGCCGCACATGAATCTCTACCTCAGTTAATCAAACAGGCTTAAATATTAACCTACTGGGGAAATAGATAACAGTTAGAATTAAATGCCCCTGAACAGGGGCATAGGTATTTACACAAAATTTATTTCCAGAAAGAACTGCTCGTTCCTGGCATTGAATGGAAGAATAACCGTCTGACCAGAATACTTATGTACTATTTTATGGTTCTTGCCATCAACCACGGCAGGAGTCGACATATCAAAATCAAAGCCTTTTTCTGAAAGAATTTTTTTCGCGCCACCGACAAGCATATTAGTCATCTCGCCAGTTAAGTCGCGCGCGGTATCATCAATCTTTTTCAAATCATCACCGAGCATTTTTTTGGCAATTTGTGTTATCGCCGCCTGAGTGAATGAAATTGCCATACTTCCCTTTGCTTTATCATTCTCCATAACCATAATCCCAGACACATCCCCGCGTGAGACATTATCATCTTTCGCGACGGGTACACCGGGTTCTGCCTTTATCCCTACCATGGTTTCAAATACCTTCATCAGCGAATCCAGTAATGCATTAATCATCATAATATCCATAGCACCTGCCCTCATAATTATTTTTTCTGATAGACTGCTGGTTGTATTGTATTTAATTCAGACGACATTCCTAACAGGCTTTCTGAATGCCCCAAAAAAAGATAGCCTTCGGGCTTAAGCCTCTGCACCATATTATGGATTAACCGTTTTTTAGTTGGCGCATCGAAATAGATCATAACATTGCGAAGAAAGATGACATCAAATGGGCCGATACTCGGCCATGAATCAGCATTTAAATTTATATACTCAAATCTTGTTTTAGCGCGTAATTTTTTATCAATTAAAAATGTACCCGTCATATCTCTTACGCCCTTGCGACAGTATTTTTTTAAATACTTGCCCGGTATTCTGTTTGCAGCATCAATTGGATACAGCCCCTTTCTCGCTTTAACCAAAATTCTCTGACTAATATCAGTACCAAATATATCCCATGAAAAGCCTGGATTAAGCTCAGCCATGACCATTGCTGTTGTATATGCTTCCATCCCGGAAGAACAGGCCGCACTCCAGATAGCAAAGGGCTCTCTACGAGTTTTCATTTTACTCACCATATCTTCGAGAAAATGAAAATGTTTTTCCTCTCTAAAAAAACTGGTTTCATTTGTCGAAACCAGGTCGATCATCATCTGCAGTTCTTTTTTATCGTTTTTTACTACTTCAAGATAATCAGTATAATTGCGGATTTCATGATAACGGAGCCTTTTTGATAACCGTCCTGTTAACAACGGTTTTTTCTTGTCCTGTAATGAAATTCCGGCCACTTCGTATACAAGATCACGATAATTGACAAATTCTTTGTCTGTGATTTTTACCGAGGTGTAATCAAAATATTCACCGGCAATTTTCTCTGGGTTCAAACTCATAAAGTAATCAACTTATCGTATATGTAAGATTTACCTAAAGCCCCCCTGCTTAGGTTTTTAGTCTACAGAGCCCTTCTTGGCCTCTAGAATTGCTGCATTAATTTGAGCCGCAAGAGGATCTTCGGAATCAGAAAGCGGGGTTTCTGTATCAGAATGTAATTCTGTAAACTGCTTCATATCTTCCATGCTTAACAAAGCATCAATATTCAATATGATGATAAACCCATCCTCTGTTTTACCCATGCCTTCAATATAATCAGTGTTTATATTTCCATTGAATGAAGGCGCATCATCGATATCTGAGTCATCAAAATCGACTACCTTACTCACCGCATCCACGACAAGCCCGACCTTCATTGATTTTTCTGCCAATGTGATATCCACAACAACAATACAGGTGCGACGTTCAATTTCGCTTGCTTCACCACCTAACCTGACACTTAAATCAATAATAGGAATGACTTTCCCACGCAAGTTTATAGCGCCACATATAAAGTCTGGCATCATTGGTACATCAATTACATTT
>JAOULB010000260.1 GCA_029882235.1 Gammaproteobacteria bacterium
GCGCGTAGAAACATTCCTAACTCAATGGGTGGTGTACTCTCCGCTGGTATGGGGGTTTGTGGTGTATCTGCAACGGTTGCTTCGGCACCGGTTGTACAGGCGAAATCAGTCGAAATCGCTTATACCATTGGTACTATCCTGCTTTGGGGTGTGATGTGTATGTTTATCTTCCCAATGATTGGTCAGCTGCTTGATATGAGTCACCTGAAGTTTGGTGCCTGGGCCGGTACCGGTATCCTCAACTCTGCTCAGGTCGCAGGTGCGGCGCTGGCTTACCAGCCTGACGGCATTGAAACTCTGAAGGTTGCGGAAATCTTCAACATCACACGTGTACTTGTTCTGCCTATCATTGTTATGTGGCTGGCGGTCTGGTATGTGAAGCGTGAACAGACTGGCACCAAGGTCTCAGTTAGTGGTGTTATTATTGAGAAGTTCCCAATGTTCGTTATTGGTTTCCTGCTGTTATTCGCATTATCTACAACAGGTATGTTTGCTCCAGCGAACCACTACAAGGGTAAATACTTCAATAACACATCAGACTTTAAAGCGAAGAATCTGCTGTCTGAAGATAAGAAGGCGGCACTTCAAGCTGAAATGGGCAAGATTCAACGTGTTGACCGTAAGGCTGCTGTTGAGCGTCTGATCGCTAACGGTAAGATCATGAGTATTGATGATGATGATCAGATTCGTGGTCTGGTAAATGCCAAGGTTCTATCAAAGGGTAATAACAAGATCCTGAAGAAGGCACATAAATCTGTTCGTCATACGGCGAAGAAGATCAAGGCCTTCCGTAAATGGATTACCTGGTTGTTTGCATTTGGTCTGGTCGGTCTGGGTATGCAGATTACTGTATCCAGTATGAAACAGGCGGGTGGTCAACCAGCAGTCATCGGTGGTATTGTCGGCTTCACCAAAGCTGTACTGTCACTGATTGTTGTTATGGTTCTGATTAAAGATACGATTTAAGAGGAGATTAAAAAATGTCTGAGAATAACTTTGAACGTGGTTCTGCTTTATCTATCTTTGGCAGTGACCGTAAAGAAGACTTCATGGCATTAGCCTTTGCTTTGGTTATCGCGTTTGGTGTTTACTTCGCATACTAAGCAAAAGTCTTTTAGGTAAGAACCGGAACGGTGCCTGCTTAGTGGGCACCGTTCTTTTTTTCAGGTAAAGAGATGAAGTTTATGAAGAATGTATTACTGGCCAGCCATGGAACCGAAGGTTCCAGAGCAGCAGAGCTCATGGCCTTTAAAATCTGCGAAAAAGGCGCAAACATCCACCACCTTACGGTTGTTCCAACATTGTGGGAAGGGATGACGGGAGATGACTGGTTACAGAATGGTTCAACACGAAATACCTACCGTCGTTATCTTGAAAATGAACTGGGTAAGGAAATTGATGAGCATTGCGACAAACTGAGTGTTGAAATGAAATCGCACGAACTTGCCTATACCAAAGAAATTCGGGTTGGTGAGCCAGAGGAGTGTCTGCTCGAAGCAAGTCGTGATAAGGATTATGATCTTGTGATTATGGGATCACCGCGACCAAAAGGTAAACCTGGCTTACGTTGTCGAATGAAAACCAAACCACTTACAAAGTCATTGAATATTCCATTACTAATTGTTCCATACCCCAATGACTGAACAGCAGCAAGTGCCAACGGCAGCCGATAATGCCGCATGGGTTTCTTTCAATGTTCCCATGAAATTAGATGAATTACGTGTCTTCAGTAAAGATGTAGAACGACTGTTCCGTATCAATCCACATCTTGAGTTCAGTAAGTGGGAAAAGCTGACTGACAAACATTTTCATGTGCAGGGGCGCAATACCAGCCAGCAGCCTGCTATTGAATTTGATTACGAAATCACAGTCGCTGATTCTGACGATGAACTACAGGTTGCCTATTCAGATAGTCTTAAAAAGAGCACGACCTTTAAGCTTGAACCTTCAGATGTTGGCGCGAAAATGACCATCGTCGATGAATATCACTCATTGAGTGAAGAAGAAGCCAAACAGCGCGAAGCAGAGGTCGATCGCAGCCTGCAGATATGGGGAGAATATCTGGTACGTTATATTCTGACCTGGACCAAGTGGTCCTGGCTTTCACCCTGGCGTTGGTATATGACAAAAGTCTGGCAACCCATGAAACCCATGGCGCGCCGAATTACCTATGCTTTAATCTGGATTACAGTATTTGAGATCGCCCTGATTGCGCTCGGTGCTGGCATCTACTTTGCGGAATATTCCTGAACGGGTTCAACTTAAAAAGGTTTTACTACTGCCAGAATAACAACGGCGAGTAAAATTAAAACCGGAAATTCATTATACCAACGATAATAAACATGACTGCGCGTATTGCGGTCATGTTTAAAATCCATCAATAGCTTGCCGCAGTGAATATGATAGATCACCAGTATGCCTATCAGGATAAATTTCGTGATTAACCAGCCAGTTGTTGCATAGGCCGCCCAGGCATAATCCATTAATAACCAGAAACCAAAGATAAAAGTTAATATTGCGCCCGGTGTCATAATGCCAAAATAAAGTTTTCGCTCCATAATCTTAAAGCGTTCTTTGCTTATCTCATCATCAGACATTGCATGGTAGACATAGAGTCGTGGTAAATAAAACAGGCCAGCAAACCAGGTCACCATGAAAGCAATGTGCAGAGCTTTGACATAAAGCATGGGTTTATCCTTTTGTGTTTAGTTCGGTGCGAATCAAATTAGAAAGTTCGGTTATATCCCAGAGGCCGATATGGTGTTTGATAATAATCCCATTCGAACTAATTAGAAAGCTGTTAGGGGTTATAGACACATTACCAAATGCACGAACAACATCAGCTTTAATGTCCAGCGCAATTGGGTAGGGGATAGATTTGGCTTTTTGCATCTCGACTACATGATCAGGGCGATCATAGGGCATAGCAACAGCAATGATTTCTAGCCCCTTTGCTTTGTATTTCTGATAGAGCTGTATGAAATGAGGAATCTCTTTCAAACAGGACATACAGGTCGTCGCCCAGAATACCACCAGTGTTGGTTTACCCTGTCGCTCAGACAAGGATATTTTACTGCCGTTAATTAATTGAAAGGTCACATCCGGAGCCGGAACGGGTTTTTTCTGGCAAGCAGATAGCATCATCAATGATAATAATGCAACAAAGATATACTGGTGTGTTTGTTTTGGCATAGGCAATGAAGTATGGGTTAGTTATATTTATTTTTTAAGTACGTTTCTGCAAGAGCATGATATATAGGTTTTGGGCAAACCAGATAAGAGGCTGATTTTGCGATGAGTGCAGCAGTCATGAGCGGTAATACCATGCTTGAGCTATTTGTCATGTCCATAACAATAACAAATGCAGTGATAGGTGTTTGTACGACACCGGTAAAATAACTCACCATACCAATTAGAATAATCGTTTCAGCCGGAACACTGGAAATATATTGAGCCAGTTCTGCACCAAGCCCGGCACCAATGGATAATGAAGGCGTAAAAATCCCACCCGGTATCCCACTCAGATAGGAGACTGCTGTTGCCAACAACTTGTAAATTGAATAGGCATGAACCACTTCACCACCTGACATCAATCGCTGTGATTCCAGATAGCCTGTTCCATAAATACTTCCGCTGGATAAAAATCCTAGCAGGCTGAGTATGAGACCACAGACAAAGGCGACTCGAACAGGGTATTGCCGTACCAGGGGGCCAATTTTACGTGTGGCCATAATCAGGATTTGACTAAAGAGTCCACCGAGTAATCCACCAATGGCAGCGCAAACAATAATTATCGGCCAGATCGATAGTGTGGCTGGCATTGCTGCTGAGCTAATACCAAAGTAAGAGTAACGACCTAAAATAGCCAGCGACGTTAAACCTGCAAGTACAACAGCAATCAACAATG
>JAOULB010000092.1 GCA_029882235.1 Gammaproteobacteria bacterium
ATTCTTCCTAAGTTCTTCAATGGCAAACAAAATACCGGCCAGAGGATTATTAAAGGCGGCTGATATGCCCGCCGCACCACCGGCCATAATTAATACTCGGTGCATATCTAGATCACGCACAGGAAAATATTTACGCACGGCATACATCATTGAAGCGCCGACATGGATCGTTGGACCCACCGTACCGATTGATGCTCCGCTCAGCAATCCCGCGCAGGTCAGAAAAATTTTGCCCAGGGCTATCCGCATCGATAGCAGTGCAGCATGTAGTTTTTTATTACTACTTGAAAGGGCTGCGATCATCTGTGGTATGCCACTCCCTTCGGTACCAGCCATATATGTTCTCGTTAACCATGCAATTAATGCCAGTCCAATAGGTGTAATTGCATAAGCCAGTAGTGGTGACTGCAGATAAATTCTATGAAATACACCATCAGTAAAGGCGCCAGCAACGGAGAAGAGTGCTGCGACGGCACCAATGGCGATGGCGCAAAGCCAGAAAACAGCGCGAAGCTTCCACTTATTCAGCGAAAGTAGCTGGCGACGAGTGCGTTTAAGATGCAGGGATTTGAGCATGCTTCATATTTTAACAGGCCTGACTAAATTCTGAGCCACAAATGCCGATATATATTTCAGAAGATCAGAGGACAGAATTCTCAAAATAATAAAAATATTGATCCGGCGTGAACTTTCTAAGCGGCATTGCCGCTTTTTTGTTGTCACTAGATAAATTTGCCAATTCAATCAAATTGCTTTATGTATATATGCCTATTTTTAAAACGAAAAGTGAACAGAGATTATGATTAAGGCAGGCATCGTCGGTGGAACCGGGTATACGGGTGTTGAATTATTACGGTTGCTCGCGGGGCATCCTGATGTTGAGATTGTGGCAATTACCTCACGCTCAGAACAGGGTAAATCCGTGGCGGCCATGTTTCCAAACCTGCGTGGTCATCTTGATCTGAATTTTAGTGTACCCGATATCGAACAACTGAAAACCTGTGACGTGGTTTTCTTTGCTACCCCCAATGGCACTGCCATGACCATGGTGCCAGAGCTACTTGATGCGGGTGTCAAAGTCATTGATCTAGCAGCAGATTTTCGCCTCAAAGATAAAGATGAATGGGCGAAATGGTATGGCATGGAGCACGCCTGTCCTGAACTACTTGAGAGTGCTGTTTATGGCCTACCCGAGATGAATCGGGTCGAGATTGCCGCAGCCAGCCTGGTGGCCAATCCCGGATGTTATCCGACTGCGGTGCAGCTTGGCCTGCTTCCCTTACTGGAAAATAATTTAATCGACTCCACAAACCTGATTGCAGATGCAAAATCGGGTGTTAGTGGTGCCGGTCGAGGGGCAAATGTAGGCACGTTGTTGTGTGAAACCAGTGAAAGCTTCAAGGCCTATGCGGTGCCGGGGCATCGACACCAGCCTGAAATTGTCCAGGGTCTGAAAAATATGACTGAAAACCAGGTCGGTCTGACCTTTGTTCCGCATTTGACCCCAATGATAAGAGGGATTCATGCGACACTTTATGGACAATTGTCAGAAACAGGCAGAGATTTACAAATGATTTATACTCAAAGGTATGCGCAGGAACAGTTTGTTGATGTGTTACCTGCCGGCGAGCACCCGGAAACCCGGAGTGTGAGGGGTACGAATACAGTACGCATTGCGGTGCATCAACCGCAAGGTGGGAATACGGTGGTAGTGTTGTCGGTGATTGATAATCTGGTTAAAGGCGCAGCCGGTCAGGCGGTGCAGAATATGAATATTATGTGTGGCTTTGATGAGTCTGCCGGACTCAACAATATTGCGGTGATGCCCTGATGTCACTGGTTGTTAAGCCGCATAACCCGTGGCGGTTCAGGCTCTATATGGCATTTATTGCGCTCGCCCTCTTTATTGCGGGCTGGACCTTGTATGAGTATGGTCGATTTACCGCAGGTTATGACAGTATTGATGCCCTGAAAGATCGCTCAACCATGATCTCGTTTCAGGATGAGCTTGAAGATCAGATTGATGACTTGCGGGAAGAAAAGGCCAACCTTGAAAGAGCCTCACAGATTGAGAAACAGGCCTACGCTGAACTAAACGGTACTCTGAAAGTGTTACAGGCCGAATTACTTGAACTAAAAGAGGAACTGGCTTTTTATCGCGGTATCGTTTCGCCACGAGATGCTTCAGCAGGTTTACACTTACAGCAATTTCAGCTTGAACCCAATGGTCAGACCAGAGGTTATCGTGCCAAGGTTGTGCTGACGCAGGTACTAAAAAACCACCGACTTGCCCGAGGTCTGGTTCGAATTTCGGTTGAGGGGCTGGTCGATGGGCATGGCAAAACGATCACTTTAAAAGACCTAACCGAGAAACGCATCAAGGAATTAAAGTACCGATTCAAATACTTTCAGAATCTGGAAGAAGACCTGACTTTGCCAGAAAGTTTCAAACCCGTTCGGGCAACAATACAGGTCATACCGATTCAGAGTAATAATACCAAAATGATTGAAAAGACTATTAACTGGCCAGACGAGGAGAAACACGCTCATGTTGGGAAGTAACGATAAAAAACCAAAACAGACCGCACAAATAGATTCGCTTATCGGACAAAAATCAGAAATCCGAGGCGATGTAGTATTTAGCGGTGGTCTGCATATCGACGGTAAAGTGAAAGGCAGCGTTATTGCTGAAGAAGGCGGTAAAGAATCAGTATTAACCCTGAGTGATCGTGGCATGATCGAGGGTGAGGTTAAGGTTCCTAACGTTGTTGTGAACGGCACCATTATTGGTGATGTCCATGCCATGACCCACATCGAAGTCGCGTCGAAGGCGCGCATTCAGGGCAATGTTTACTACAGCCTGATTGAGATGGCCATGGGCGCAGAAGTAAATGGTACTCTGGTGCACAAGTCAGACAAGTCCGTGGTTGAGCTAAAAAAGCGCGATGAAGCTGTTGGTGGAGATACTTGATTAAAATACTCAGGAATCCCATAATATGTACATTCTGGCCGAAACCACTAAAATAGTAGGCTGTTAGTTGGAGAATGAACAATGAGTAGTGCAGCAGAACAAACAGCAGGCGCGTTAGTTTTTACCGATAACGCTGCCTCGCGTGTGAAACAGTTAATTGAAGAAGAAGGCAATGATAAGCTGATGTTACGTGTATTTGTAACCGGTGGTGGTTGCTCTGGATTCCAGTACGGATTCACCTTCGATGAGAATATGCAGGACGGAGATACTCAGGTTGAAAATCAGGGTGTGAAATTACTGATCGATCCGATGAGTTTTCAGTACTTGATGGGCGCTGAAGTTGATTATAAAGAAAGCCTGGAAGGTTCTATGTTTGTGATTAATAACCCCAATGCGACAACAACCTGCGGTTGTGGATCGTCTTTCTCAATTTAAGCCCTAGCCCACAAATCTTAGGCGGTCTTGGCGAAAGCTACAGACCGCTTTTTTGACTATCCTAATGACTTGTAGATATTGAATTTGATCTATGAATTCATGTTATCTTGGTCAACTTAGCGTGCCAGAATAACAACTAGAGTAGCAAGGAGAACGCGATGAGTGAGTACTTACCCGGTTTGGCTGGTGTTCCGGCAACCAAATCAAATATTTCTGATATTGATGGCGAGAAAGGTATTCTTTCCTATCGCGGTTATCCCATTGAAGAGCTGGCCAAACACAGCACCTTTGAAGAAACGACCTTATTGCTGCTCGACGGTCGTCTGCCGACATCCGCTGAGCTTGCCGAGTTTGATCGACAGATTCGTGATAACCGTCCGGTCAAATACCATATTCGTGATTTGATGAAGACCCTGCCTGAAACCGGGCATCCCATGGAAATGCTACAAACCGCGGTGGCCAGTCTGGGTATGTTTTATCCGGGCAATGAATGTCTCACCGGGGGTGATACCTGTCAGGATCTGGATTACATCCATAATATGACTGTGAAAATCATTGCGCGCATGGGCACCTTCGTCACTATGTGGCAACATATTCGTAATGGTTATGATCCTGTCGATCCCAGAGATGATCTTCCTTATGCGGAAAACTTCCTTTATATGCTTAACCGTAAGGAACCCGATCCCTTATTAGCCCGGATTATGGATGTCTGTTTGATCCTGCATGCAGAGCATACGATCAACGCCTCAACATTTTCGGTACTGGTGAATGGCTCAACCCTGGCCAGTCCCATGAGCGTAATTGCCGCAGCGATTTGTGCCTTATCCGGGCCGTTGCATGGTGGAGCGAATCAGAAAGTACTGGAGATGCTGGAAGAAATTGGCACACCAGAAAATGCGGAAGCCTATGTCGATAAAAAGCTGGCGAACAAAGAAGTGATCTGGGGTATGGGACACCGCGAATATAAAACCAAAGATCCTCGTGCAAAGATATTACAGGGACTGATGGATGAGTTTATGGCGGATCGTGGTGGTGATCTTAACCCCATGTTTGAGATAGCCAAGCGCGTGGAACAGGTTTGTGAAGACCGACTCGCGAAAAAAGGCGTCTATGCCAATGTTGATTTTTATTCTGGCCTGCTTTATTCCGAAATGGGTCTGCCGGCTGATCAGTTCACCACCATTTTTGCCATTGCACGCTCGGCTGGTTGGCTGGCGCACTGGCGCGAACAGTTGGCCGATAATCGTATTTTCAGACCGACCCAGGTCTATAACGGTGAACCACCCCGTAAATATGTCTCGATTAACAAACGTTAATTGAGTGACTTGCTGCCCCAGTAAATACCACCAAGAATGACTTCTCGGTTTGCACCTGTCACTGAGGGCAGGTTGCCGGGGAGTTGTTGCATAGTTTGACGTGCCAGCCAGGCAAAACACATCGCCTCGACCCAATCCGGGTCTATGCCTGCCTCTGTAGTTGAGCTAACACTGATGGGACTGAACCTCTTCTGTAAGCGCTGACATAGCTCGCTATTATGTGCACCACCACCACAGAGGAATATTTCTTCAGCATCTTGTGAATGCGATTGAATAGCCTGATAAACACTCTCAACAGTGAGTTCACATAAGGTCGATTGAACATCTTCAGGTTTGAATTGTGTTAAGTCGTAGCGCTCCAGCCAGCTCGCATTAAAATATTCCTTGCCGGTACTTTTGGGGGCGGGCAAGTCGAAATAATTATCGGCAAGCATTTGTGTTAATAGCTCATTCTGAACCTTACCAGACGCAGCCCACTGGCCGTCCTGATCAAAACTGCTCGCTGTATGCTTGGAAATCCATGTATCCATCAGACCATTTGCGGGGCCGGTATCAAAGCCGGTAACAGGTTTCGATGTATCAGCAGGCAGCACCGTAATGTTAGCAATACCGCCGAGATTAATAATGACGCGTTCTTTTGTTGCATGCTGAAACACCTGGGCATGAAAGGCGGGCACTAGTGGCGCACCCTGACCACCAGCGGCCATATCGCGGCGACGAAAATCAGCAATAGTCGTTATGCCGGTTTGCTCAGCAATGATATTTGGATCACCGATCTGCAATGTCGTTGGGTAATCTGAGTCGGGCATATGGCGTATGGTCTGGCCATGGCTGCCAATGGCAACAATATCTTTTGGCTCACAATTGGCCTGACTGATGAGGTTCAGGCTGGCCTGAGCAAATAGTCGTCCAAGCTGCACATCAAGCATGGCCATTTGCTCGATTTCATTATTGCCTGGGCGATGTAAAACGGTTAATTCTTCGCAGATCAAATCAGTGAGAGGATGACTGTAGCTGGCGATCAGCTCGGGCTTGCCAGTCGCAAAGTCAACCAGCACTGCATCAATGGCATCCATGCTGGTGCCAGAAATCAGCCCAATATATTTGTCAGTCATGATTTAGACTCGTGAACCCTATGAGGTTACAACGATAAATGAATTATTTAGTTTCAGCCAGACTCGCCACGTAGATCTGTTTTTGTGTCATTAGCTGCGCCAGGATCTTTTGCGAATGATACAGGAAGTCTTCCTTATATTTTTTATTTATCGGTGCGGCATTCGGAAGCCGAACAGTGAGTGGGTTGCGGTGGCGGCCATGAACCCGGAATTCATAATGCAGGTGATTGCCTGTGGCGCGACCGGAGCGACCAACATAGCCAATGGTCTGTCCCTGTCTGACACGTTTGCCGGTATAAATACCGCGACGATAGCGAGACATGTGGGCATAAAGGGTACTATAACGCCCGCCATGTTGAATAATCACAGTACGACCATAGCCGCCTTTACGACCACGGAAGACGACACGTCCATCACCCGCGGCTTTGATTGGTGTGCCACGCGGTGCAGAATAGTCGACACCTTTATGTAGCTTCATACGATTCAATATAGGGTGGTGACGACGACCAAAGCGCGAGCTAATCCGACGGAAATCGACCGGAGTACGCAGGAAGGCCTTACGCATGCTTAAGCCATCAGGGGTGTAATACTGGCTACGACCACGTTCGTCGGTATAGCGAATCGCCTGTACTGAGCGATTCTGATTAATAAATTCGACGGCAACAATCGGGCCCTCACTGATTTTTTCACCATCAAGAAACTGTTCTTCATACAGTAGATGAAATTCATCGCCTTTGCGGATATCAGAGGCAAAGTCGATATCCCAACCGAGGATGCCGACCATTTCCATCACCAGATTATCGCTCAGACCGGCCTCAGTACCGGCCTCAAACAGAGAGTTTTGAATGGTACCGGCAACAAAACGAACTTCCTTATTCAGGAACAGCTCGATGGGGATGGCGCGAAAGCCTTCGGCGTCACGTTCAATGTGTAGAGATTCACGCCGAGTTCGTTGATACACCATCTTTTTCAGCGTGTTTTCTTCATCCAGCAGGAATTTAAATTTCTGACCGGGTTTTAAATATTTCAATGCCTTGGTGACTTCACCCAGACGAATGATTTGATCCAGATCGTGGGCATTCAGATCGAGCTTTCTGAAAATTGCTGCGAGTGAGTCACCCGATTTGACCGTGACTTCTTCCCAGCTGGGTACTGCCTCGGCCTGTTCAATTTCATCAGGTAGTGGTGTTTCGGCTTCTACTGCTTCAAGTAATGATGGAGCAGGGATATCGGAGGCCAGACTTTTTGCGGATTCTTTAATTGTGTCCGGGCTTAGTACCGGGGTGCGCATGGCCTTGGCATCATGGGTCAGGAACACCAGCATGGTTACAATGACCGCAATAATGGTGGCGAGCAGGGTCACATGCAGGCGACTATAACGCACCTTGTTTCTGGCGTGACGTTGATCCTTGAGCGATTTTAAATCGCGAGTTAAGAAAGAGTTGTAATCCACAGATTTCCCTGAAGTTTTTCTTTATTCAACAAAAGATAGCCTTTCCACGATCTCCGGTCAAATAATAACCCTTATTAAATGTGAAGTCATTAGGTGGGTTATCAATGATTAAGTTGTGGTAGTCTTACGCGCTTTCGTACCTAAGAGATATAGCGGCAAATGTCTGCAATTAATGAAGCGTTAGAACTGATCCGACGTGGCGCGGATGAAATATTGATCGAGAGCGATCTCAAAACCCGTCTTGAACGGGGCAAACCCCTGCGAATCAAAGCGGGTTTTGATCCCACCGCACCGGATTTACACCTTGGTCATACCGTCCTTATTAATAAGCTACGTCAATTTCAGGATCTGGGTCATGAAGTGATGTTCCTGATCGGC
>JAOULB010000344.1 GCA_029882235.1 Gammaproteobacteria bacterium
ACCTATGGCAAGTCCAGAATACAGGGCCTGCTGGAAAATTATTCTGACAATCTGTTTCCCTTCTTTATTAATAGTAATGCGGTGCAGGTGCTGGGCAAGGAACTGGATGATCTGTGGTATGACTTTGAGAAGTATCTTGCGAAAAAATACAAACCGCAAATAGAAAAAATTAAAAGTCAGGGCCTGCGTGAAGGCAAGCGATTAAGTTCTGAGGGTTACTTAAGCAGCCAGCTTAAAGTCCTGCCGGATGGTCGTGTCTATTATGTTTCCTATAATGGTAAACGACATACTGCATTAATGATGATCGATCAGCAGGGTGAAGTGCATCGCCTGAGAAATGTAAACTTTGGTACACGTATCGATGTGCATCCCACCGCCGGTGTGTTACTGATTCAACCGGAGCGTTGTCATAACGGGCCGATCTATTACGATCTTTATCGCGTTGACCTTGAAGGTGATGATCTTGATCAACTGACAGATTGTGGACGTTATCGTAATGCCGCCTGGTCACCCGATGGTAAGGATGTCATCGCCGTACATAACAAGGCCGGTAAAAACGAACTGCATTTAATCAATATTGAAAAAGAACGCAAAACCGTTTTATGGCAGGGTGTGCAATGGGATGTGATTGGTGCAATGGACTGGTCACCCAAGGGTGATAAAGTTGTCGCGCAAGTCTGGCGTAATAAGGCGGGCTGGAATCTGGAACTGTTTGATGTGCAGAATCGCCGCTGGCAAAAACTAAGCAATGACTCTGCCATTCAGGCACATCCGCAATATACCGCAGACGGCAAGGCGATCATCTTTAGCTCTGAACATGGTGGCGTCTATAACATTCGTCGTCATGAACTGGCCAGTGGGCAAACCGTGACTTTAACAAATGTGTTAACCGGTGCAGTATCACCGGGACTATCAAGCAAAGGCGATCTGTTTTATCTCGGTTATAGCGGCGAAGGTCTGGATGTTTATCAACTGGCCAGTAATGAACAGGGACAGTCGTTGCTTCCCCCCGCACGGAAAGGCCCAACAGCAACGGCCTTGTTTACGCCAGAAAAGTTTGATGCGGGTAAAAGTGAATCTTACTCTGCCTGGGATAGTTTAAAACCACGTTGGTGGTTTCCACACTTATTTATAGGGCCTGATCGTACTGAGGTCGGTGCGGTGACTGCGGGTTGGGATAGCCTGTTGCAACATCTTTATTCAATAGATATCGCCTATGATGCCAGTAATGAACAGGGCCTGGGGATGTTTCAGTATATCTATGATGGTTTCTATCCCTTAATCAAATACGAAACCAGTATTGAACATAACTTTAGTTATGATAACAAAGATAACCTGCGGCGTATTCGTCGTCAGTATAGTCAGATCTTTGAAGTTGTATTCCCACTATTAAGCATGGATAGCAGCTGGACCTTAAACTTTGGTGCCATAAGCAATAAAGGCAAAGATATAGAAGTCGCCAGCGGTGTGGCGGCAAGCCCTTCAACGGTTGATAACATTGCCGGTGTGGCACTGGTGTATGATTCAACTGAATATCATTCTAAATCGATCAGCCGAACATCGGGGCGTGATGTGACACTGATTGCCGAAGACAGTGATGCCATTGGCGAAAGCGATTATGTCGGTAAGACTTATATCGGCGACTGGAAAGAGTTTTTCCGCCTCGGTGGCGAACATGTACTCGCGTTTCGTTATGCCGAAGGTAAGGGGAGTGGTAACTCGCGGCCGTTTACATTAGGTGGACACAAGGATGACTCAAGTAGCTTCAGCGCGATTATGGATCCCATTTATAATTCGCCCTTCAACCGACGTCAGTTTAGCCTGCGTGGTTATCCGGAAGGCCTGCCACACTTAACCGGTCAACGCATGCGACTGGCCTCACTCGAATATCGTTTTCCTATAACGCGAATTGAACGTGGCTTCATGGCACCGCCGATTGGTGTGCATCAACTACATACCACACTCTTTTATGAAGCAGGCACTACATGGGATATCGATAGTGATCCGGAAGAATATTATCGCAGCGCCGGCCTGGAATTCTTCACCGATACCGTGCTGTTTTATTACCTGCCATTAAAGATTGGCATCGGCTATGCCAAGGGGCTTGATCTGGGCGGTGAAGAACAAGTGTATTTGCGTTTGGGTAGTGCGTTTTAAGCCAGCTCAATTTGCTTAAAATTTGTTCAATTAGTTTTCAGTTCCGCCGATTTTGTTACAACAACCTGAAAGATAGTTTGAGCCAGTCCCCACCTTTGCTTCGTATCGATAAATAAAGCCTGACATCTCATCGCTGCATCGACTGGTTTCAGTGAGGGCGAGATCAAGTGAATGCTTTGCACCACTCGCAACAATCTTCCACTGGTTTTGTTGGTTCGTTGCTTTGGTGATTTTTTGTACAGTAAAACTATCCGCCGCTTCATAGTACATACTAAATTTAATAAGCTTGTCAGCCCTATCCAATGACCACGCTGGTTCAGTTCCAATACAGCTAAGTTTGTCATCAAGCTTTGCTGTACGGGTTTTAACATGCTGTTGTAAATAGCGTGAATTTACCCAGCCCTCAGCATTGTCGTAACGAATCTTGAACCAGATTGATGACTTGATATCTTTTGTCTGACCTAAGAACTCAACATTTTTTGCATTGTAGGGAATTCGTTTTACCAGTTTAGCGCGGGGAGATGCATCAGCTCGCATATTGAGGGTGTCATTCTGTTCTACGTTAATGACTTCGTAGGCAACCGCATTAGCTACTGTAGGAACAAACAGAAGAAAAGCAATTTGTTTTAGGTTCATAATAGGTTGCGCTACATGTCGTGAATATCATTATTGGGAGAAATAAAGTGTACTCGCGACAGGTGCATTGTTCTAGTTGCTGTTTATAAGCAAAATATAATGTA
>JAOULB010000345.1 GCA_029882235.1 Gammaproteobacteria bacterium
GGAACGTCGTCGTGCTGCACATCACTACAGTGAACTGCTAAAAGATGTTGTTGAACCTCCGCATGAAGATAACATTGGCACACATGTCTATCACCAGTATGTCGCCCTGTCCGATCAGCGTGACGCAATTTTGAAAAAATTATCAGGAAACGACATTGCCGGCGCCATTTATTATCCGATCCCACTTCATCAACAACCGGTATTTGCAGAACAATGCAAAGATGTAAAACTTCCCGTCAGTGAACAGATTTCACAACGCTGCTTTGCTTTGCCCATACATCCTGAGCTGTCTAATCAACAAATAGAAAAAATTGTTGATGTGATTAAATCGGCAGTTTAAACCATCCATGAAAAGAGTCATGGTCATTGCCGGTGAGGCTTCTGCAGATCTTCATGCAGGCAAAATGATTCATGCAGTTCACAAAATCGACCCATCAATAACGTTTTTTGGTATTGGTGGCAACAATATGCGCGCAGAGGGTTTCGATACCCTGGTCGACTCAAAAGATCTTGCCGTTGTTGGTCTGGTAGAAGTTTTAGCTCACCGAAAAGTTATCTTCGGTGCATTAAATCAAATGCGAGAAATTCTTTTAACGAATCCACCTGATCTATTACTGTTAATCGATTATCCAGACTTCAATATGCGTCTGGCCAAAACGGCAAAAGAAGCTGGTGTAAAAATCCTTTATTATATCGGGCCACAGGTCTGGGCCTGGCGACAGAAACGGGTCTATGCCATAAAAGAACTGGTCGATACAATGGCGGTTGTATTTCCATTCGAAGAAACGTTTTATAAACAACATAATGTCCCGGTAGAATTTGTTGGACACCCATTAACAGATGAACTTGAAACCACCAGTGATCTTGCGGCGTTAAAAAAAGAGTTTCAGCTAGAAACCGACAAACGAGTGATTGGGCTTTTCCCTGGCAGCCGTCATAGTGAAATTAAACGTTTACTCCCAATCATTATCGAATCTGCCAAACAGTTAATGCAACAACGAAATGATGTGCAATTTATTTTGCCTGTCGCCTCGACATTGGATAAAAATGATATTTTGCCACACATTGAGCAAAGCAATATTCCAATCACAGTGATTGAAAATCATAGTCATGAAGTTATTCAAAGCTGCGATGTTATTATTACTGTCTCAGGTACCGTTACCTTAGAGATCGCTTTATATGGTATTCCAGTTGTTATTATCAATAAGGTGTCATGGCTTACATATCAGATCGTCAGCCGTATGCTAAAAATACCCCATATTGGTTTATGCAATATTGTTGCCGGCAAGAAAGTGACTCCGGAACTCATTCAGAATAAAGCAAAACCAGCACTGATTGTTGCAGAAATAAACAAACTGCTTAACGATGATGTTTATTACAACAAAACCAGATCCGAACTCTTGCAGGTTAAGGAAAAGCTGGGCGGTGGTGGCGGCATTAATAATATCGCCAAACTCGTAATTGACATGCTGGCTTAGTTATTTATGCTTGTTTGTTTTAGGACGAATAATCCCACGCGTAGAGGTATTAATTAGCTCTACGAATGGAGCCAGTTCTGGCGTAGATTGAGCGAGTTCAGCAATTTTTTCTGCGGCTTCTTTTGCTTTTAGGCCACTGTTATAGGTCAGTTTATAGGCCTCATCCAGATTTTCACGTACCTCTTTACTAAATCCATGGCGTTTAATCCCTTCTCGATTCAAGCCATGTGGCTCTGATGGGTTGCCTCCAACCATCACAAACGGTGGAACATCTTTGCTAATAGCACTGCCCATACCACAAAACGCATGCTTGCCAACAGTACAGAATTGATGCACCAGTGTAGAGCCACCTAATATGGCGTAATCCTGTATCACTACATGTCCCGCCAAAGTGGCACAATTTGCGAATATTGTATGACTACCCACGATGCAATCATGCGCAATATGTATATAAGCCATCAACCAGTTGTCATCCCCGACCCGAGTTATGCCACCGCCGTCTTCTGTACCTCGGTTAATCGTGACAAACTCACGAATGGTATTGCCATCTCCAATCTCAAGTAATGAGTTCTCACCATGAAATTTTTTATCTTGCGGGACTTCACCAATAGAAGAAAATTGAAAAATCTGATTTTCTTTACCGATTTTTGTTGGGCCATTGATAACAACGTGTGGACCAATCCAGGTGTCCGCACCAATTTCAACATTCGGGCCAATTACACTATACGGGCCGATTGTTACACTGCTATCAATTTTTGCTGATGAATCAATGACTGCGGTCGGATGCAGACTCATATCATCTCTCGTTCTGCACACATAAGTTCAGCACTACATACAATATTGCCATCAACCAATGCCTGACCATTGAATTTCCATATTCCTCGTTTTTCCTTGACGAACTCAACTTCAAGACGTAACTGATCGCCTGGATTTACGGGTTGTTTGAAACGTCCTTTATCAATACCTACAAAATAATATAAGGAGTTTTCATCAGGGACTCTACCGACTGTCTGGAAGGCAAGGATACCCGTTGCCTGAGCAAGTGCTTCGAGGATAAGCACCCCAGGCATCACTGGGCGTTGTGGAAAGTGCCCAGTAAAAAAGGGTTCGTTATAGGTCACATTTTTATAGCCATATAGATATTTGCCGGGCTCACACTCTGTCACTCGATCAATAAGTAAAAATGGATACCGATGAGGCAGGTGATTTAGAATTTCGTGAATATCAAGAGTAACCAACTTGTTTGTCCTCGTTATTTTTCAATGTTTTTTTCGAGCTTTTTAATTCGCCTTGCCATTTCATCCAGTTGTTTGAAACGGACATAATTCCTATGCCATTTTTTATTTGGCTCTAAGGGAGTTGATGATGAATAAACACCGGGCTCAGTAATACTTTGTGCGACCAGAGACCGCCCAG
>JAOULB010000346.1 GCA_029882235.1 Gammaproteobacteria bacterium
CGAGTTTGAAACAGAACAGTGGCTATACAAAGGTGCAAAGAAATTACTCCCTGTCTCTAAAGTGGCCATCAAGGGCGCACATAATATCGCCAATGCCATGGCTACGCTTGCTATGGGCGAAGTCGCAGGCATACCCATGCACTCCATGCTGGATACCTTAACAGTTTATAAAGGCTTACCACATCGCATGCAGTGGGTTACCGAGTATAAAGGTGTGAACTGGTTTAATGATTCAAAGGCGACCAATGTGGGTGCGGCTATTGCGGCGATCAATGGTGTTGCTGCAAATCGGATTGTGTTGATTGCGGGCGGGCAGGGTAAAGATCAGAACTTTGAAGATCTTGGTAAAGCAATGAGCGATCGAGTCAGCACCGTGGTCTTAATTGGTGAAGATGCAAAGGACATCGCTGCAGTCACGCCAGAAGGCGTTGAGATAATTTATGCCTCCGATATGAATGATGCCGTTATCAAAGCAAATGCAAAAGCAGGCAAGGGCGATGCGGTGCTGTTATCTCCAGCCTGTGCCAGTTTCGATATGTTTAGTGGTTATGAACATCGTGGCGAAATTTTTATTGAATCAGTGCGAGGCCTGACGCAATGAGTGTGGCAACATTTACTCATGGCCCACTTGGGCTGGAACGCAGGAATAAGAATGCCTGGATGATGGACTTTGGCTTAATTATTTCTGTGGTCGCGTTGTTGAGTCTTGGACTTGTCATGGTGGGTTCGGCATCGGTTTCGATTGCAGAGCAAAAATATGGTGATCCCTTTTATTTTCTCTGGCGTCAGTTGTTGTTTATTTCCATCGGCGGAATATGTGCCTTAATTGTTGCAAAAATTCCTCTTAATATATGGGAAGAAGCAGGACCGGTTCTGGTTATATTAAGTATGTTGATGCTTGTGCTGGTATTTATTCCGGGGCTGGGTCGCACAGTCAATGGTAGTACCCGCTGGCTGGCGGTAGGCAGTTTTAGTGTTCAGCCATCAGAATTCGTCAAACTCTTTACCCTGGTTTACCTTGCAGGCTATCTAGTACGTCACCATGCTGCTGTGATTTCTTCTGCGAGTGGATTTATTAGACCACTGTTGCTGATGCTAGTGCTGGTTACGCTGTTGTTACTTGAACCCGACTACGGTGCCGCAGTTGTCTTGTTAACCACCGCAATGGGCATGATGTGGTTAGCAGGTGTGCGTATTCTACAGTTTCTTCTATTAATCATTGCCGCCGCGATTGGTTTAGCATTACTTGCATTAGCCTCGCCCTATCGAGTTGAGCGATTAACAACGTTTTTAAATCCATGGGCAGATCCATTTAATAGTGGTTTTCAGCTGACTCAGGCACTGATTGCATTTGGTCGGGGTGAAATATTTGGTGTTGGGCTGGGGGCGAGTGTACAGAAACTGTTTTACTTGCCTGAGGCACACACTGATTTTCTATTTGCTGTTCTGGCTGAAGAGCTAGGTCTTGTTGGTGTGCTCGTTGTATTTACTTTATTTGCCATTCTTGTTTTTAGAACACTTGCGATTGCTCGATTGGCCGAATTACGTGATCGCCCCTTCGCCGCTTATTTGTGCTATGGCATCGGGCTTTGGATCGGTTTACAGGTTGTGGTTAATCTCGGTGTCAACATGGGCATACTACCAACTAAAGGTTTAACACTGCCACTTATGAGTTATGGCGGTAGTAGTTTATTAATTATGATGATCGCCATTGCGATCGTGATTCGAACCGATTACGAGACGCGTAAAGATGATCGCAAGGTGCAACGCAATGGGAGTTTGTCATGGTAAAAGATAAAATTCTCATTATGGCAGGGGGTACCGGTGGACATGTTTTCCCTGCGCTGGCGATTGCCCGTCATTTGATGGATCAAGGTGTTGAAGTGACATGGTTGGGTACACGTGCGGGACTTGAGGCGAGAGTGGTGCCAGAGGCCGGAATTCCGATTAAATATATTAGTGTGCGTGGCTTACGAGGTAATGGTGTCGCGGGATGGCTACTTGCACCCTTTAAATTATCCTATGCACTCATTCAGGCGATTCAGGTTTGTTTATCGGTTAAGCCCAATGTTGTGCTTGGTCTTGGTGGGTTTGTTACCGGTCCTGGTGGCCTGGCTTCCTGGTTGCTGCATAAGCCTGTTGTGATTCATGAACAAAATGCAATTCCAGGTCTAACCAATCGCCTGCTGTCAAAGATATCTCGAACTGTGCTTGAAGCATTTAAGTCAAGTTTTCCTGCAGGCACTGGCGCAGTACATACGGGTAATCCGGTGCGCAAAGAAATTTCTTCACTAGCAGACCCACAAGTGAGGTTTGCACAAAGACAGGGTTCAATTCGTATTCTGGTGCTTGGCGGTAGTCTTGGTGCACAGGCATTAAATGAAACCTTGCCTGTAGCCCTGGCAAAAATTGATTCAGCCAATAGACCGGAAGTCTGGCATCAAACAGGCGCAAATAAATCTGACGCAACCCAGTCTTTATATAAAGAACAGAATGTGGAGGCGAAAGTTGAAGCCTTTATTGAAGATATGGCTGCAGCCTATGAATGGGCAGACCTGGTGATCTGTCGATCAGGTGCCTTAACTGTTTCCGAGTTATGCGCAGCAGGTTTAGGTGCCGTGTTGGTTCCATTTCCTTATGCCGTTGATGATCACCAAACTAGCAATGCAAATTATCTGGTTAAAGACAAGGCTGCAATATTGATTCAACAAAAAGATCTGAGTGTGGAGACACTTGCTGATTTATTGAAAGATTTAATCGATAAAGGTCGAGAGCATTTACAGGATATGGCAATCGCATCCAGAAAATTAGCCATGCCAAACGCAACAGCGCAGGTTGCAGAAATATGTCTTGAGGTGGCCCATGGTTGAATTACAGAACGTCAC
>JAOULB010000347.1 GCA_029882235.1 Gammaproteobacteria bacterium
CAACATGCCGCACAGGCTGGCTCTGATTCTGATTATGGGAGCCCACTACAAATACATCAACCTGTGCTGGAAAACTTTAGCCATATTCTCAGGTCAGTCAGTAATCCAGAACTCATCACGCGACTTGAGAAACTCAAGCAATGGTGTCAACAACGCTTTGAGCAGCTTGAAACGACATTTATTGATCGTAAGCAGCACGGTTTTATTCGTGAAGGCCATGGCGACATGCATCTGCGTAACATTGCATTGATCGATAATGAAGTTGTGCTGTTCGATTGTCTTGAGTTTAATCCAGAACTGCGCTGGGTTGATACCATTAGTGATATCGCCTTCCTGGTAATGGATCTCGAAGATAGAAATCAGACCGCATTGGCCTGGCGGTTCCTAAATCGTTATCTTGAGATCAGCGGTGATTATACTGGTGCCGAACTGCTGGATTATTACAAGGTCTATCGCGCGCTGGTTCGCGCCAAGGTCGACGCCATTCGACTTGGCCAGGATCACCTTTCCAATGATGAAAAACAGAACACACTTTCCGACTTCACCAACTATCTTGAGTTGGCAGAGAAAGACGCACATCGCGATAAACCCGCATTGATCCTGACCCGCGGTGTATCCGGCTCGGGTAAAAGTTATTATTCACAACAACTGCTAGAAGAAATAACGGCAATACGAATTCGTTCTGACGTGGAACGCAAGCGCCTCTATCCTGAGAGTGGTCAACAACGTTATTCAGATGCTGCCAATCAACACACTTATCAATATCTGCAATCACAGGCAGAATCGCTGTGTCGGTCAGGCTATAACTTGATTATTGATGCGACCTTCCTGAATAATGATTTCATACAGCCCTTCAAGCAACTTGCAGCGACAAACAACTTCTCATTTGTAATATTGGAATTCAGCGCCAGTCCCGCAACACTGCAACAACGTATTAGGCAACGTCATGGTGATGACTCTGAGGCCACAGTCAACATCATGCAACAGCAATTACAACATTGGCAGGAACTATCCGGTGACGTTCAAGATAGCGTCATCAACATTGACACTGAAAACACTGTCGATATAAAACAACTCGCTAGACAAATACAAGCACACTGACAAATGACCGATAAAGACCACAGCAAATCATTTCGTGATTATATTCATCTCGCATATGAAGAGAGAAAGCCGCTGCAGTTTAAGGCAGGGGGCAGCAAGTCATTCTATGGTCGTCAGACTGAAACGCCCATCATGGATGTTTCGCATCATCGCGGTATTTTAAATTATGAACCAACAGAACTTATTCTAACGGCTCGTGCTGGCACGCCTTTAACAGAAATTGAACAGGTGCTTGCCGATCAAAATCAGATGCTACCTTTTGAACCACCTCACTTTGGTGACAAGGCGACATTAGGTGGTGCTATCGCTTCTGGTCTATCAGGACCCACAAGACCTTATACCGGTGCGGTGCGCGACTTTGTCCTTGGTGTAAGAATAATTAATGGCAAAGGTGAAATCATTCAGTTTGGTGGCGAGGTGATGAAAAATGTTGCCGGCTACGATGTATCACGACTCATGACGGGTGCATTAGGAACACTTGGTCTGTTGCTGGAAATATCCATCAAGGTTTTGCCAAAGCCTGCCCAGGCGATCACCTTGTCGCGCGAGCTTGATGTCAATGAGGCACAGCAACAAATGTTAGCGTATGCCCAACAGGCCTTACCGATCTCTGCGGCCTGTCATGATGGGCAAAAAATGTTTCTGCGTCTATCGGGTGCCAGTCTGGCAGTCGCCGCTGCAAAAAAACAACTGGGTGGCGTCGAGCTCGATGATAGTGCGACATTCTGGCGCAGCTTGCGTGAACAGCAACATAAATTCTTTAGCAACAGCCCAAGCTTGTATCGTCTTTCTGTGCCCGCTTCAACGCCAATCACCACATTCAGTGGCGAACAGTTTATTGACTGGGGGGGTGCACAACGTTGGCTGAAGACCGATCAAAGCCTGTCAACGTTGCAAGACAAGGCAGCATCAGTTAATGGTCATTGCACTTTATTTAGACATCAGAATGAAGAATACGATGTCTTTCAACCACTCAACGGCACATTAAAGCAGTTACATTTAAATCTGAAACTGGCCTTTGATCCACACAACATCCTCAATCCAACACGTATGTATTCTGATTTTTAATTATGCAAACCCAGCTGACTGAAAAAATTAAAAACACTAAAGTTGGTCAGACGGCTGATGCCATCCTGCGTCGTTGTGTGCACTGTGGTTTCTGTACGGCGACCTGCCCCACCTATCAACTGCTGGGTGATGAGCTTGATGGTCCGCGTGGTCGTATTTATCTGATCAAACAATTACTCGAAGGCCAACAGGTCACGCGCAAAACCCAAACACATCTGGATCGTTGCCTCACCTGTCGCTCCTGTGAAACCACCTGTCCTTCGGGTGTTGAATACAGTCATTTACTCGACATTGGTCGAAACATTGTTGCCGAGAAAGTGGGTCGCCGTTGGTATGAAGTTATTCTTCGACGTTTACTTCTTTTTATTATTCCGAACCGGCATATATTTTCTTCACTGGTCAAACTGGCCTACCCACTAAGAACAATATTACCCAAGGCGACACAGAATATGTTTAAAGGTGTTGAGCCTGGCTTATCTAACTGGCCAACGGCAACACACAGTGAAAAAGTTATTCTGATTGATGCCTGTGCACAGGATGAACTGGCACCACGAATTAATCATGCCACTGCCAATGTGCTTGATAAACTGGCTATCGAAGTTATACGGCTGCCGTTTTCATGTTGTGGTGCACTCGCCCATCACCTCTCGGCAGAACAAAAATCAATCCAGACGATCAAACACAACATTGATCTCTGGTGGACACAGATCGAATC
>JAOULB010000348.1 GCA_029882235.1 Gammaproteobacteria bacterium
ACTGATTTTTGCGTCAGCATCATTGATGTCCACTCCCGCTTCCTTGAGCTGCTCAAGTAAGCGATCGATGGATATACCAACGACTTCAGCGAATTGTCGAACTGTTACTTCTGCCATCTATTTTTTTCCCCTGGCCTGGCCAGATTTATTCACCTTCTTCAGCAAACCATGGTGCCCTGGCTGCCATGATCAATTTTCCTGCTTTTTCTTCGTCCATATCATCAACCTGCATTAACTCATCAATTGACTGTTCGGCAAGATCTTCCATAGTTACTATGCCAATACCCGCAAGTTTGTATGCAAGTTCAAGCTCCATCCCTTCCATATCAATAAGATCCTGAGCGGGCTCAGTCTTTGTAAACTGTTCTTCATTACTGATAGCACGAGTAAGCAGAATATCTTTGGCGCGATTTCTTAATTCATCAACAATGCCTTCATCAAATTCTTCGATTTGTAGCATTTCATCAACGGGTACATAAGCGACTTCATCAATCGTTGAAAATCCTTCCTGCACCAGAATAGCGGCGACTTCTTCATCTACATCAAGCAAGTCCATAAACGATTTAACAATTTTCTCTGATTCAGCTTCACTCTTCTGTTCCGCTTCGGCCTCAGACATCACGTTTAATGTCCATTTGGTTAACTCGCTCGCCAGTTTGACGTTTTGTCCGCTTCGACCAATGGCCTGCGATAGTTGATCTTCTGCAACCGCGATATCCATGCTATTGGCATCTTCATCAACAACAATCGATTCAACATCTGCTGGAGACATGGCGTTAATGACAAATTGTGCGGGGTTTTCATCCCACAGAACAATATCAACACGTTCGCCAGCGAGTTCATTTGAAACGGCCTGCACGCGAGAACCACGCATGCCGACACAGGCGCCAACTGGGTCGATACGATTTTCATTGCTGCGAACTGCAATCTTGGCTCTGGAGCCCGGATCACGTGCTGCACCTAAAATATCGATCAGGCCTTCACCAATTTCTGGAACTTCAATTTTAAATAGTTCAATCAGGAACTGTGGTGCAGTACGGCTAACAAACAACTGTGGCCCACGTGTTTCTGAGATAACTTCTTTTAAATAACCACGTAAACGATCGCCAGGGCGTACTGATTCGCGCGGGATCATGTCCTCACGTGGGATATAGGCATCAATATTTTTTCCGAGATCTAGATAGACATTGCCACGTTCAACACGTTTGACCACACCCATGACTAATTCACCGATACGGTCTTTATATTCCTCGTAAACCTGGCCACGCTCAGCTTCGCGAACTTTTTGCACAATCACCTGCTTTGCTGTTTGGGCAGAGATGCGTCCAAAGGCAACAGATTCAATCGGCTCTTCAATAAAACCGCCAACCTCAATATCTGGATCATCAATTTGTGCTGCGCTAAGAGTAAACTCACGCTCTGGATGTTCTACCGCGTCATCTTCAACAATTTCCCAGCGGCGGAAAGTATCGTAATCACCCGAATCACGATCGATACTGACACGCACATCAACCTCAGAGGAGTAACGTTTCTTTGTGGCCATTGCCAGTGCGGCTTCCATCGCCTCAAAAATAATGCCTTTGTCGACACCTTTTTCGTTCGACACTGCGTCCACAACGAGCAGAATTTCTTTATTCATTTCCTTACCCTTAAATCAATGTTAAATCTGGAAAACTTCCAGCATTCAATTTCACATCTCAGTCAAACTCTGGTTCGAGATTGGCCTTTTCAATATCGGCCAGAGTCAGTTTAAATTCCTGTCCAGTATCCACATCCTGCAAGACAACATGTGTTTCATCTGCGCTAAGCAATTCCCCTCTGAACTTGCGCTGACCATTCAGTGGCTGGCGTAACCTCAGTTTGGCTCTGTGACCCAGGAACCGAAGATAGTGCTCCGGTTTAAATAACGGCCTGTCGAGTCCGGGGGAAGAAACCTCCATCACATACTGACCAGTTATCGGATCCTCTACATCCAGAACCGCACTAATCTGACGGCTAACCTTTTCGCAGTCCTCAAGCTGGATACCCTGCTCACTATCGACATAAATCCGAATAAGTGAGTGCTTGCCCTGCGGCAGGTATTCAATCCCAACCAGCTCGTAGCCCAATCCCGTCACCACTGGCTCTATCAGAGCAACCAGGGCATTTTGTGCACGTACCGCCATGCTTCTTACCTGTAAAAAAAAATGGGCCTATGGCCCACTTTCTTATAAATTCTCGTTTAAATCGGCGTAATTATAACAGCTATCGAGGGAATCACCAATACTGAGAGTATGATTTTGACCAGTCACATCGAACAGTCGAGTGAAGGTAGAGACTGGTAATTGAAAATTGGTAGCGGGGGCCTGCTACAACCGTTATCGGTCAAAATTCTCCTGATTTAATGCCTATACAATCCCTCGCATTATAACCATGTCTTTTGTGTGCCATATACCGCTATTTTTTCCATGTTGCTGTAATTCTTTCCGCGTGGTACCATAAAGCATGAGGATAGCATTTTTAATCTGTTGTTTATCGCTTTTTTCTTGTGGCGGCGGTGATGAGGACGACAACCACGGCTATGGCTATGAGTACGATAAAATCGATGAGGGCACGGGGATTCGCCTAAGTATTCAAACAATGGGACCAAGGCCGGTTTTTGAGTCGCTGGTATTGCACTATCTGACTACCGAAAGATGTGCCATGCTCACTGCGCCCGGTCCTTTGGTGGTGGTGACTGATAAACCGTTATTTGATAAAGACGGCAATCAGGTCGATGGCCGTCACTGGCGCGATACCCATACAATCATACTTTCTGACTACCTATTTTCACCTGGGCGACATGATCAATACTCAATTTTCAAGCATGAAGTAGTGCATCATCTGC
>JAOULB010000349.1 GCA_029882235.1 Gammaproteobacteria bacterium
AAACTTCAGGTGACTCATATCAAGCAGCTGACCAATCATTGGGAAGATAAACATACACATCACACCCCAAAGCAGGATAGTACCAATGGTATAAGCGATTTCGACTGATTTCGCCTGTACAACCGGAGCCGAAGCAACCGTTGCAGATACACCACAAACCCCCATACCAGCGGAGAGTACACCACCCATTGAGTTAGGAATGTTTCTACGCGCGCCCAGCCACAGAGTCATACCCACTGAACCCAGTACGAAGAAGCCAATCATGAAGATGGACAGGCCACCCAGATTTTTCAGCTCAGCCGCAGAGTAAAGTGTACCCAGCAGGATAACACCGGTTTTCAGACCCAGTCGTGATAGACGTACACCGTTCTTGGCCCAATCAGGAACCTTGAAGAAGTTGACGATCACAATACCCGTCAGGATACCGAGTACGACATAGTTCAGACCAAGTAGCTTATGGATATATTTACCGGTGTCACCCACCTTACCCATCATCTTACTGACTACAGCAACTTCTGGTGCAATAAACCAGCGAACCAACATGGCAATCAGCAGGATGAACATACCGCCGGCCAGAGTTGACGAGTAGTAATCCCAGTCGCCTTCTTTAGCTGTTCCGAAGAATTGTAATGCTCCGAAAACAGCCGCAACGATCCCAAAATATAATGGGAGTGAGACTAATTCTTTTCCGTATTTATATTTCTTCCCACCTAAGTGTTCAATGTAGCCATCCATCATGCCATTACTGGCTAAAAACCAGATCGCTAACATTATGACGCCGATAATTAAAAGCGCCGGACTTTTCTTGGTATAAACCATCTTGACTCCCTCCTCATACGCAGAGTGGTGTTATGTATAATATTTTAAGTCCATCCTAAAACAGGATGGAAATATTTAGCTTTTTTGTTGTATCCCTTCTATTCAGGCACAGATCAAACTCGATTACAACAAGTGTATTACTATATTCTTATGTTGTTATATCTTGTTTTATGAAAGGTCTCTTTACATACTTTTTCATTAAGTGTTAGCATCGGTACGTCTTTATCTTCTCTGAGTTTCTGATCTTTCCTACCGAATCACTTTTAGTATTCATCATCAGAATATCTACTTAAATCACAATAAGATACGCTGAATTATTGACAACAATATTCGGTCGGGCAACAAACTTAATTTATTTTTTATTAACTAAGCAGGGAACTTATCAACAACATTTTCAAGAAAAAATAGATAAAAATTATTTTTTATTTTCAACCAGCTTTGCTGCATAACTTTTATATCTCAACCATCTCGAAATCAGACTTCCCTACACCGCACTCCGGACATTGCCAGTCATCAGGGATATCATCCCATCTTGTCCCCGGAGCAATGCCTTCATCAGGCAAGCCCTGTTCTTCGTCATAGATGAAATTACAGATAATGCATTGATACTTTTTGAACGCCATTGTTTTGTCCTACGATCTATATTGTTGTTATATGTTCTATGTCAGTTTATCTCAGATTCAAGTCAGTCAATCTCACAGACATCAGTGCTACAATCACCTTACATCTAATTCAGGATAGCATCCCCTATGACAAAGCCAAATAACGTTCCTGCAGTCATGGTCTTTTCCGGTCTTGACCCAACAGGCGGTGCCGGAATTCAGGCCGATATCGAAGCCATTGCCAGTATGGGCTGCCACTGCCTTCCCATAGTGACGGCATTGACAGTCCAGGACACCGAGAAGGTTCATCGCTGCAAAGATGTTGACCCCATGACCCTGATTGAACAGGCCCGCGCGGTGCTGGAAGATATTCCCGTCGCTGCATTCAAGATGGGCATCCCTGGCAGTGTGAAGAATATCGAGGCGATTCACTCGTTGCTCATTGATTATCCGGAACCTGCATTTATTCTCGACCCCGTTCTAGCTGGCGGAGGTGGGGGCAAACTCACCGATGATGAATGTATCGATGCCATGCTTGAACTGCTTCTGCCTGAAACCACAATCCTGACGCCCAATTCGAATGAAGCACGCCTGCTTGCGCCAGAGGCGGATAGTCTGGATGCCTGTGCCCAGGAGTTGATGGATATGGGTTGTGAATTCGTCCTCATCACTGGGACACATGAATCAACCCCTGAAGTTGAAAATACCCTCTATGGCAACAAACGACGACTTGAGACTTTCCAGTGGCAACGACTACCTCATTCCTATCACGGTTCGGGCTGTACGCTGGCGGCGAGTATTGCAGCAATGATGGCGCATGGCCTGGATCCATTTATGGCCGTGAATGAGGCACAGGAGTTTACCTGGCAAAGTCTGCAACATGGATTTAGACCTGGAATGGGACAATACCTCCCGTCACGCCTGTTCTGGGCTCGAGACGATGAGGACGAGCCGGCTTAATGGGTAAAGCATTATCGGGGTTGTATTGCATTACTGATCCGGAATTAACTCAGCGATATGACGGCTCGATCGAGGCGATGGTCGAACAGGCCATACTGGGTGGTGCCAGTATTATCCAGTATCGAGACAAATCCGCCGCTGCCGAAGAGCAACTAACAACCGCTCGTTCACTGGCACGACTCTGCCATGATCACGAGGTGATGTTTCTGGTCAATGATGATCCGCAACTGGCATTAGACTCTGGCGCCGATGGGGTTCACATCGGTCAAACCGATAGCCGGCTCAGTCAGGCTCGCGAGCTGCTTGGCCCGGATAAAATTATTGGTGTCACCTGTCACAGCAGTATTGAGCTTGCACTTAATGCCGAAGCCAACGGTGCAGACTATGTCGCTTTTGGTCGATTTTTCCCATCTCTGACCAAGCCTGATGCACCACAGGCCAGTGCGGATATCCTGAATCAGCTCAAGCAACTTTCAAT
>JAOULB010000350.1 GCA_029882235.1 Gammaproteobacteria bacterium
TTAGATTAATAGTTAGCTGGCCTGAATAACGAGTCCAGCCACACTGGCCAGCTCGACAAACCCCGGGAATGAGGTTTCGACATTGGCGCAATTGGTGATGGTAATCGGTCCGTTCGCTCTCAATCCGGCCATGGCAAAGGACATAGCAATACGGTGATCACCATGACTAGCGACCGTACCCGTGCCCAGTTGGCCGCCCTGAATCACCATCCCATCGTTAGTTGGTCTGGCATCAATACCCAAAATCTGTAAACCATCCGCCATCACCTGGATACGATCACTTTCTTTTACACGAAGCTCGCGCGCTCCAGTGAGGACCGTTTCACCTTTGGCACAAGCTGCGGCAACAAACAGGGCGGGAAACTCATCGATCGCCAGTGGCACCTGATCTTCCGGTATCTGAATCCCCTTTAATTCAGATGACTGAACACGAATATCCGCGACAGGCTCACCACCAACATCTCGTTCATTCGTCACATCCAGTCTGGCGCCCATCATCTTAAGAATATTTATGACACCAATACGAGTTGGATTGATGCCGACGTGCTGCAGGGTAATATCTGAATCAGGGGCGATACATGCACCCACCATAAAAAATGTTGCCGAGGAGATGTCCGCAGGAACATCGATCTGGGTCGCAGCCAGTTTGCCACCTGCTTTGACGCAGGCGGTGGCTCCCTTTCTTTCGATAGGATAACCAAAGCCTTGCAGCATACGCTCAGTATGATCACGCGTCGGTGCAGGTTCAGTCACACAGGTTTGGCCCTCGGCATAAAGACCGGCCAATAACAGACAGGATTTCACCTGCGCACTGGCAACAGGCATATCATAGCTAATACCATTTAGATTCTGATTACCTGTAATTCGGAGCGGCGGTGTACCTGCATCCGTCGTATTAACGACGGCACCCATGGTCGCCAATGGATCAGTGACGCGACGCATTGGACGGGTACTTAAGGACTCATCGCCGGTTAACACAGAATCAAATTTCTGCGCCGCCATTAAGCCAGCCAGCAAACGCATGGATGTGCCTGAGTTGCCCAGATATAGCTCTTTTGCAGGTGGCTTCAAACCATGCAGGCCAACACCTTTAATTGTAACGCGACCATCAGTCGGCCCTTCAATTTCGACCCCCATGTCGCGAAAGGCATTCAGTGTCGCCAGATTGTCTTCACCAGAAAGAAAACCACTGACCTGCGTTGTTCCTTCAGCCAGTGCACCCAGCATAATACTGCGATGAGAGATGGATTTATCTCCTGGCACACGAATTTCACCGGTAAGCTTTCCGCCGGCTTGAATTTGAAAAGTTTTATCTGAACCTGCTGTTGTCATAGTACTGCTCAAACTTAAGTTTTATCGGTATAGGTATCTCTGGCCTGTTTCGCCCGAGTAAATGTCTGTTTTAGAAATTCACTATCGCCCTTCTCAATGGCGTTGATGAGTAATTGCAAATCATCTTTAAACTGGTGCATGACTTTAAGTAATGCCTCACTGTTGGCAAGACAGATATCATGCCACATGTTCGGATCACTGGAAGCAATGCGAGTGAAATCCCGAAAGCCACCGGCGGCATAACTGAAGATTTCCTGGCTATCATCCATGCGTGCCAGTGTATCGACCAGCGCATAGGCCAGCATGTGTGGCAGATGACTGGTTGCGGCCAGGACTTCATCATGATGTTGGATATTCATTTCCTGAACTTCAGCGCCACAGGCCTGCCACATCTGACGCACTTTACTGATTGCTGCTTTACTATTTTGTTCAGTAGGCGTAAGTATAATTCTGCGATCTTTAAACAGCTCAGCAAAGGATGCCGCAACACCACTTTTTTCTGTTCCCGCAATGGGATGACCGGGGACGAAATTTTCCGGGATCTGGCCAAAGACCTTTTCAGCTGCACTCACGGCCTGTGCCTTGGCACTGCCGACATCCGTAATAATGCATTCATCGGGTATATGATCTTTGATTTGCTCAAACACAGTCTGCATTGCCAGCATGGGTACAGCAATCACCACCATATCGGCCTGCTCTACAGCCTGACTCAGTTGCAGTTCATATCTGTCGATAACACCGAGTTCAACAGCCTGTTGCAAATGTTGTTCATTACGGCCTGCGCCGATGACGTCACCAACCACACCGGCTTCACGCAGGGCACGCGCCAGCGAGCCGCCAATAAGGCCAACACCAATGATACAGAGTCGCTGTATTAAGATTGAAGACACGTGCAATTCCAGTTGTAGCTATTTATTGAGTACGTTTTGCAGTACGGTGATTGCAGTCGTGTTTTCCTGTTCAAGTCCAACACTGAATCGCAGATAGCTCGGCATGGCATAATTGGCAACCGGCCGGACAATCACCCCCTGATGCAACAGCGCATCATACACGTGATCGGCCCCCTCGCCCACATCGACACTGATGAAATTGCCGATAGAAGGTATCCAGCCCAGTCCCATTTCGCTAAATGCGGCCTGATATTGTTGCAATCCTGCGGCATTTAATTCGAGCGATTGTTGCAGATGCTCAAGATCACCCAATGCCGCTTCGGCCGCAAGCAACGCCAGACTATTCACATTAAAAGGCTGACGCACCCGGTTTAGTACATTGGTCATCTTCGAATTCGCAAACGCATAGCCGACACGCAAACCAGCCAGTCCATAGGCCTTGGAAAAGGTGCGTGAGACGATCAGGTTTGGAAAACGATCCAGAAACTGCTGGCCATCAGGATAATCCTCTTTTGCCAAAAATCGTGCAAATTCAAAATACGCTTCATCAAGAACAATAATGACATTCGCAGGAACAGCATTTAGAAATGCTTCAAGTGAGGCAGCATCAAAATGGGTACCTGTCGGAT
>JAOULB010000351.1 GCA_029882235.1 Gammaproteobacteria bacterium
AAACTAATCGGCAGGCGACTTTTTTCCAGCTGTTGAAAATAGGCGGTGTAGTCCCTTGCAGTGAAGGCATTCTCACGCCCACCGTTTTCGGCAATCACTTTGGAAAACTCACCGGGGCCGTATTTGGTCGTGCCCTTGAACATCATGTGTTCCAGCACATGTGAAACGCCGGTAATACCATTATGCTCATAACTCGAGCCAACCTTGTACCATATCTGCGCGACCACCACCGGGGCACGATGATCCTCGCGCACCAGTACCTTGAGGCCATTATCGAGCATAAACTCATGCACCTCAGCAAAAGCATGGTTGCTCAATAAGAAGACAAAGACACTGATAACGATTTTTAACTTATAAAATGCTGGCATTAATCCCATTTCCTGACATTCATGACGGTTTCCGCTTACCCCATCGGGGCAGCAATGGTAGGATATCCTACTGATTGGTCTGCGCCGGGTCTAGTGGCTGGCGTTGTTTGTTAACCGTTGCTTCGACAAGTCTGTTTATGTTTGGTTTCAAAAAAACACACGATAAAAAATCATCAACTGATTCTAGTACGTCCTGGTTCAGTCGTCTAAAAAATGGCCTCGGTAAAACCCGTGGCTCCTTTAATTCATCCCTGGGCCCGATTGTTAGCGGCCAGAAGATCGATGACGACACCCTTGAAGACATTGAAACACTGTTGCTTTCGGCCGATATGGGCGTGGAAACCACAACTGCCATTGTGCAGGACCTGGCGCAAAAACTCTCACGCAAGGAACTGGCCGATGGTCAGGCACTCTTCAATATTCTGCGTGAAGATCTGAAGACGATACTCAATGCCAGTGAAGCCCCACTGGTCATTGACCAGACCAAACAACCCTTTGTCATCCTGATGATTGGCGTCAATGGTGTCGGCAAGACCACGACCATCGGTAAACTGGCCAGACAGTTCCAGTCGCAAGGCCATTCGGTCATGCTGGCCGCTGGCGACACCTTCCGCGCCGCGGCAGTCGAACAATTGCAGGTCTGGGGCGAGCGCAACGATATCCCCGTGATTGCCCAGCAAAGTGGCGCCGACAGTGCCTCGGTTATTTTCGATGCCGTTGAAGCAGCCCGTGCACGCAACATCGATATTCTGATCGCCGATACCGCAGGTCGCCTGCATACCCAAAGCAATCTGATGGAAGAACTGAAAAAAGTAAAACGCGTGATCGGCAAGCTGGATGACTCCGCCCCACATGAAGTAATGCTAGTGGTCGATGCCGGCACTGGCCAGAATGCCCTGACCCAGGCGAAACAGTTTCATGATGCCATTGGTATTACCGGTATCACTATGACCAAGCTCGATGGCACCGCCAAGGGCGGCATTGTGTTTGCCATTGCCAAGCAGCTCGATATTCCGATCCGTTTTATTGGCGTTGGCGAAGGTATTGACGATCTACAGCCCTTCCATGCCGACGAATTTGTCGATGCCCTGTTTGCTGAGCAGGACGGTTAATTCAGCATGATACGTTTTACTCAGGCCAGTAAACGCTACCCCAGTGGACACGACGCCCTGAGTAATATCAGCCTGCATATCGAGCCGGGCGAACTGGCCTTTGTCACGGGCCACTCCGGTGCTGGTAAAAGTACCTTATTAAAATTGATCGCGCTGCTGGAACGACCCAGTCGCGGCCAGGTGTTGGTGAATGGACAAAATCTGGCGCGCATTAAGCGCCGTCAGATCCCTTACTTCCGCCGCAACATCGGGATTATTTTTCAGGATCACCAGCTGCTGTTTGATCGCACCGTGTTCGATAATGTTGCGCTGCCCTTAATCATTGCCGGCCACCCTCGTGCCGAAGTCGGTCGTCGCGTGCGTGCCGCACTCGATAAGGTCGGGCTATTAAAAAAGGAAAAACTCTATCCGATTACCCTTTCGGGCGGTGAACAACAACGTGTCGGCATTGCCCGCGCCGTGGTACATAAACCGCCATTACTGCTAGCCGATGAACCGACGGGTAATCTTGACCCCGAACTCTCCAGCGAGATCATGAATATTTTTCGTGAGTTTTCACAGGTCGGCGTCACCACGCTAATCGCCAGTCATGATCTCGAACTGATCCAAAAAATGCAGGCCCGCCAGATCATTCTGAGTCAGGGTCAGATTATTGATGATGGAGTCTCAGCCGGAGCAGAACAGGCACCATGAAAAAGCAGGAATCATCACGTCGCACTCAAGGACCCGGACTGTCAGGAAAACTCAGCAGTTATTTTACTCGCCATGCACAAACCTTTTTCGGCACACTGGGACAATTGCTGCGTGCCCCTTTTTCTATGCTCATGACCGCCGCGGTGATTGGCATTGCCCTTGCGCTACCCACAGGCTTACATGTGTTACTCCAAAATGCACAACTCCTCTCTGGTGAGCTGGAAGATGCGACACAGATATCTCTATTTCTGAAACAATCGGTCAATGAAGATCAGGCGAAACGCCTGGTGAATAAACTGCAAAATATGCAGGAAGTGGGCAAAGTACGTTTCATTTCGCGCGAAAAGGCACTGCAAGAATTCAAGCAATACTCTGGCTTTGGTGAAGCCATGAAGGCCTTGCAGGAAAACCCTTTACCCCATGTTGTGGTGATTAACCCGGCGATTCAGCAAACCAGCGAACGAGATCGCGAACAATTATTAAGCAAACTCCGTGATCTGGTGCAGGTTGATACTGCGCAGCTGGATGTCGAATGGATCAAACGTCTCTACTCCATCATGGATATGATTAAACGCGGCGTCTGGATCCTGGCCTCGATGCTGGCCCTGGCGGTGTTACTGGTAGTGGGTAATACCATTCGGCTGGCGATACAAAACCGGCGCGATGAGATCGTG
>JAOULB010000031.1 GCA_029882235.1 Gammaproteobacteria bacterium
ATTTTATGATTAATCCATTCCCGGGCACTGATGACACTATTTACTCTATGCTGTTCTATCCCTGGACAAATGCAGCAACCGTTTCTCTTGCGGGCTCTCAGGATGTAGGTAGTTTTGTCTCACGAGTAATTGGCACTGATGCCGGTTCTATGCGTCTAATTCTGGGTATTCTCGTTGGTGCTCTATGTTTGATGTTTGTTTTCAAGTCAGAAGAATTTCGTCAGAGTGGCGACAATAAGCTGGCTGGACTGGTGATTGGTCTGTGTGTGATTGGCGCCTGGTATGTCAGTGGTGCTTTTGCCACCATTACAGCTGATGGTGAAACCCATTCCTGGGTCAAATTTGCAAGTAATGACATCTGGTCAATGATGGCGGAAGGTAAAGCACCAAGCGGTGTTGCGGTTCAGTCATATACCTTTATTAATCCCATCGGCGAAATGACCGGTTATCTTGTTAATGGTATGTCTGGCTGGAAAGGTAATACTTTAACATTCGGCATGGCAGCAGCGCTGGGAGTGATTGTAGGTTCCCTGATCTGGGCCATCATTTCTAAAGGCTTCCGCATTGAATGGTTTGTCGATATGAAGGATTTTGTCACTCACCTGATTGGTGCTGTGCTGATGGGTATCGGTGGTGTTCTGGCTTTGGGTTGTACCGTTGGTCAGGCTATTACTGGCGCATCTACACTGGCTGTAGGCTCATTTATCGCCTTTGCCAGCATCGTTTTTGGCAGTGCTTTAACCATGAAAATCCAGTATTACAAGCTGGTGTATGAGGAAGAGGCTACCTTTGGCAAAGCTCTTATTACTTCATTGGCCGATATGAAGCTGGTACCAAATAGTTTGCGCAAGCTGGACGCCGTTTAATTTCAGAATTAGCCATTTTTCGGGCTCGACTGGCTTGCCATTCCAGTCGAGTCCGGTAAAATGCGCGCTTCTTTTGTACACCCATTTATGGGCCGTTAGCTCAGTCGGTAGAGCAGTTGGCTTTTAACCAATTGGTCGTAGGTTCGAATCCTACACGGCCCACCATCTTTTACTTGTTAGTCAGAGTCTTTATTGATCTTCATAAATCTGACTACGAGTTAATTTTTGTTCAGGAAAATTTGAGCTAGAATTAAGCGCTTATTCGGACTCAAGTCTCCCAGCATTGACCAGACAATATGGTATGACCATCGACGTTTGAGTTTGCGATATAATATTAGTAATAACTAATATTTGATGCTTAAAATAGCATTTTGAACATCTTTATTTCGTTTTAAACATTATAATATTTAAGGACATAATATGATTCATCGCTTGTTTCCATTTCTAAGCTGGATTAATGAAGTACGCGATCCAGCGGTTTTTAAAGCCGATATGATCGCTGGAATAACGGTGGCACTGGTATTGATTCCTCAATCCATGGCCTATGCCCAATTAGCCGGATTACCAGAGGTGTTTGGCCTCTATATTTCTTTCCTCCCAGTGATGATTGCAGCCCTGTGGGGCTCGTCTCGTCAGTTGCAAACGGGTCCCGTTGCAGTGGTCTCATTGATGACGGCGACAGCCCTCGCAACCGTTGTGGGCGGCACAGCGCAGTCCAATCCGGAGCTTGCGGCGCAATATATTCCGCTGGCTATGCTCATGGCCCTGATGGTTGGTCTTTTTCAGCTCTTTCTGGGCGTATTCCGTCTTGGTGTAGTGGTGAATTTTCTCTCGCATCCTGTGATTGTTGGGTTTACTAACGCTGCGGCGATGGTTATCGGTCTTTCTCAGTTATCAAAGATTTTTGGTGTGTCTATGCCTGGAGCACCTAGCGATCATTTTCTGTCTGTGCGTATCTGGGGAGTGGTTCAACAGCTTGGGATGACGCATTTGCCAACCCTGCTGATGGGGCTGGGGGCATTTGCCTTGATGTGGGGCATGAAGCGCTATGTACCCAAATTGCCTGGGGTTCTGGTTGCTGTTGTGCTTACAACACTTTTGAGCTGGATGATTGGATTTGAGCATATTGGTGGCAGTGTGGTTGGTTCGATTCCGCAAGGTTTACCTGGCTTCCAGTTGCCCGCACTTGATATGGAAATGGTCAGCATTCTGTTTCCTAGTGTCATTGTGATTTCGCTGGTTGGATTTATGGAGGCGATCTCTATCGCCAAGGCAATGGCCGCAAAGACCAAACACCGAATTGATCCGAATCAGGAACTGATTGGACAGGGCCTGGGTAATATTACCGGTAGTTTCTTCCAGTCCTATCCAGCATCAGGTTCATTTTCGCGCTCAGCGGTAAATCTGAATGCCGGGGCTAAAACGGGTTTCTCATCTTTTGTTACTGCAGCAATTGTCGTGATTACTCTGCTGTTTTTAACACCACTGCTTTATCATTTACCAAAGGCAACACTGGCTGCTGTCATCATGATGGCCGTGTTTGGTCTAATTAATTTCAAGGCCATTAAACATGCATGGAAAGCGAATAAACATGATGGTATCGCATCATTTGTCACGTTTGTCGCTACACTCGGTTTCGCGCCACACCTGGATCAGGGCATTCTTATTGGCGCTGGACTGGCGATTATTCTGTATCTGTTCCGCACAATGAGCCCACGCGTGGCCTTTCTTGGACGCCATTTGGACGGCACGATGCGCGATATTACGGTTCATCCCGATTTGCCGACGGATAAGCGTGTTGTTGTTATGCGTTTTGATGGTTCGCTTTATTTCGCCAATGTTTCTTATTTTGAGGATGCCTTACTGGAAGCAGCCGCGGATAACAAAGAGGCTCGTTTTATACTTGTTGTCGGCGATGGCATTAACCAGCTCGATGCTTCAGGGGAAGAAGTCTTACGTCATGTGGTCGAACGTATGAGAGACAGCGGTATTATTGTCGTCTTTAGCGGTCTCAAGCGCCAGGTGCTCCGTGTGATGCATCGAACCAAACTGTTTGACATCATTGGCAGGGAAAATATATTTGCCACTGAAGATATGGCACTTGAATCAATCTATGAGCGAATTAACACGCTTGAGCCTGAAAAGGAACAGGAACAACCGCTGATGCCGAATATCTTTCAGGGCAAGGAAAATACCTCGCAGATATAAAAATAGCTTAAGCAAAAAAAGCCCGGCATTGCCGGGTTTTTTATTGGGGTTGTTAATTAAAAGAATATATTAGCTTTAATTAATTTAAGGATGGAAGTCCTGGCAATCAGAGCGTGGAGAGGACTTTTAGTATCAGCATAAGCGGATTTATTACCTGGACGATAGTATTGAAGTCAGTAAGCAGAATACCGTTTCAGATTGACAAATATTTGCATAAAAAAAAGCCCGGCATTGCCGGGCTTTTTCCATTTCTGTTGATAAGAAATTATTGGCGAACACCTGGCGCGTTGATTGCAATGCCATTGCTCATGTAAGTATGGAAGTATTCCAGTGCAACATAATCCGGATGCTGTTTACCATCTTTTGGTTTTAGAGGCTTGGCACGAACCATTTTGTTACAACCACCGTAACGGCGTTGCACAGTACCCAGACCAGATAGTTCTGGGTTGCCACCGCCACCTTGCCATTTCTTACGATAGACAGGGAAGTGAGATGTCTGACCCAGAGCAGGGCTCAGTTTCATAGTACGTAACATGACGCCTGGGTTGTATACATGGCAGTCAGCGCAGGAGAAGTTCAGCTGGCCACGTTTCGCATAGAAGAAGCGTTTGCCCTGGTTGTAGATTTTTGTTGCCGCACCAGCAGGTACTTTAACATTGGTCTTTTTGCCACGTGAGGTGTAGGCCATATAAGCAGCAATCGCAGCAAATTTACCTTTACCGTATTTCAGCTTCTCTTTTTTGGTGTCTACGCCATTCTTTTTCAGACAGGCCATCAGATCACCTTCCAGAGTATGAACTTTGCCACCCTTAAACATTGGATAGTTTTGTTTGATGCCAATACCTTTGTTTGGGAAACATTTAGCAACTTTATATTTATTGAAAAGTTTCTTGCCGATATCGACAGCAGGTTCATAGGGAGGAAACTCTTCCATCGCTTCCCATTCAACACGACGGTCCTTGTCGATGGCATATACGCCATTTCCATATTCGTTCAAAGGCACACCTGGGAATTTCTTAAACATGTGGGCCTGCAGTTTTTTCAGATCTGACTCTGGCGAAGCCAGCGACACCATAGGTGCAGCAATTAGCATAGCCATAGCAGCGATAATAAATTTTTTCATTTTCATTAACTCCTGTTCCTCAGTTTGATTCAGGTCGTGTCGTTCGTTTAAACGGGATTATTTCTCCGACCTTTGTTATCAACCTAAATAATCTTAACTAATCGACAGTTTGTACGTTGAAGAATAAATTAAGATTTGTTTATAAATGCTACAGGGTGTGCACCCACTCAGCAATATCATCGATATCTTTTCCAGAGAGGATGTTGTGCTTACCAAACGGAGGCATAAACGAGTTTGGATTTGCCTTGGTTGGATCAGCAATCTGAGCACGTAGTTTCTTTTTATCAGGATAACGTGCTTTCATAGCTACAAGTGGTGGACCTGCATTACCAGGCATGTTCGCGCCTTTGTATGCGTGGCAGGATGTACAATTGCCTTTTTTACGGTCTTCAGCAAGTTTTTTACCGTTCTCTGCATCGGCAGCACCTGCACTGACTGGTGTTAGCATAGTGCCGAGTACCATGGCAACTGCACTTGCAGCCAGGATAAGTTTGGCGGGTTTCCGCATGGGTTTCCTCCTCGTCTGTGTCACAAAACTCAGCTATCGCTGAATGAAGAAATATTATTAGTTTCGCACCACTACCGAAATAGTTAGGTAGTGTTACATAGGGCCCTAGGATACAGGAAAGGTATGCAATGACAAGTACTGACTTGATAATTAGATAATTAGTAAAAACTTATATATTAATGTTGAAGGTATAGGCTTCTCAATTTTCTTTAATCTTTATGGAGTAGCGATAATCTGGGATTGATAGAGTTTGATTTTTGCATCTAGTTGGCTATTTCGAAAAAAGTTATCGGTGTTGCTCGTTTTTATTGCCAGTTTAATCTGTTGAATTGCCTCATGAATCTGGCCACTACGAAAATAGTATTCACCCATGGCTTCATGGGCTGCGCTTTTATTTCCAATCGCGGACTCGGAACGAGCTAAAAAACGATAAAGCTCCGGGTTGTCAACGGGATCGCGCATATATTCGGTCAGCAACTGGCGGGCTTTTTTGAAATGCTCTTCTTCAACCAGAAATTTCGTGTAGTAGTAAGTGATGACCTTGTTGTTTGGATAAACTTTCAGCGCTTTGGTAAATATGCTATTTGCGGCCTGGTGATTTTTAGATTTTGCTTCCAGTTGTGCCTGGGTGACCAGATAAGCAATTCTTTGAGGGTCCTTTTTGAGTAAGGAGTTGATAATTTCTCTTGCCGGATTAAATTTCTTAGCCTGTATTAAGGCGAGTGCGTAACCATATTGCTCGGCCTGTTTATTTTGATAATTCCCATTTTTGAGATTTTTGGCAAATTCAGTAACCGCATTATTTTTATTGTCATTGGCCAGGGCGCGAATGCGTGCGCGAGTATGGTGAAAGTCATTTTCAATTTGGAGAGGTGGACTAGGTAATTGTGCGGCACGGCTTTTGGCATCAGAAATTCGAGAGGTATTGACCGGGTGTGTTCGGAGAAATTCTGGCGCCTGCGGCCCATAGAGCCGACTTGCCTTTTCCATTCGGTCAAAGAATGTCGCCATTGAAGAAGGCGAGTAGCCAGCATTTGCGAGCATATTAATTCCAATACGATCAGCTTCTTTTTCATTGCCTCGGGTAAAGTTGATCTGTGATTGAGCAAGCCCGGCAGCTGTGGTGGCAAAAGCCGCTTCAGCAAGTTGACTATCACCTCCACCAAGAATCATAGCTGCAATCAGAGCTGCAACAATTGGCAGTTGTTGATCACCGACCTCATAAGCGCGGGCATGGTGTCGTTGGGTCACATGAGCGATTTCATGAGCAAGCACTGAGGCAAGCTCACTTTCTGATTCAGCCGCCATAATCAAACCGTAATTGACCCCAATAAAACCGCCGGGTAGGGCAAAGGCGTTGATTTGCTTATCATTAATCATATAAAAGCGGAAATGTTGGGCCCCATCCTGAGTCTCTGCGATGAGTTTATAGCCCAGATGATTAATATAGGCTTCAAGAATAGGATCAGAAATAATACCACCAGCGCGTCGAATATTACGAATCACCGCTTCGCCGGTCTGTTTTTCTTCTGTGGGACTAATAATCGCATCAGCCGAGTTTCCCATTTCCGGGATTAGAATTTTCTCTGTTTGTGCATGTGCCAGACTGGCAAAAAATATCACGAAAATGAGAGGTAAGAGATGTACAGATATCGGCATATATAAGGTTAATCAGATATTTTCATTGACCAGGGGAGTTATGCACTTGCAAACTCGCCGAGCCATTATTAGGTTCCTGGCAGCTTGATTCAGTATATTAAAATTTAACCGTTTTAGGACAATTTAAATTGGATATTTATCGAAATATAAATTTAATTTTATGTTATCGATGGATTCAATTATTAAAAATATAGAAAATCACCACATTAAAAACCATATAATATATGTGTTTAATGGTTGTTCAATTTGTATTTATGAAATAGATTTAGGAAAAAAGGCTTGTCATGAACAAGATAAATATCATATAAGTATGGTTTTAAATTCTAATACACTTTCGAGTATACTACTCCCCAATTAAATTTTTCGTTACTTAAGGAGAAACAAATGTCTGCGTTTGATCAAGAACTTGACGCTTCAGGTTTAAATTGTCCACTGCCTATTCTGCGTGCCAAGAAAACTCTGGCTGGTATGTCTGGCGGTCAGGTATTACACATTATTGCGACTGATCCCGGTTCAGTAAAAGATTTTGAAGCATTTTCAAAACAAACAGGAAATGAATTGATGGAATCAAAAGAAGAAGGTGGTAAATTTTTCTTCCTGATCAAAAAATCATAAGTCAGTTCATGTCCATTACTTTTATTCAGCAGAAATGCTGAATAATGGTTTCAGGATTAAAAAAAACCCGCTTTATGCGGGTTTTTTTGTTTCTTTACAGAGCTAAGACTTCAGAAGTTCCAATTTAATTGTGCGCTTAAGATACTAACTTCTGATTCATAACTACCACGTAAAGTCGCATTTGTTCCATTTGTTCGATTTATTTCAACATCATCCACAGATATCATGGCATAGCCGACATCAACACTCGTTTCTTTTGAGATTGTGTAGCCTAAGCCAACGGTTAGCCAGGTTCGATCTGCGTCAGGTACACGTGGCGAAGCTCTTTCCGCTGAGGGGACAGGGGATTCATCCATCGCATAACCAAATCTGAGCTTCATTTTATCATTCATACGATAAGTACCACCCACTGAGATACGACTTGCATCTTCCCATTCCAGTTCTTCAACGGAATCTGGTGTATTGACTGAAGGGAAACTGATACGCAGCTCTGGCAGGCTGGACCATTCGGTTACAGTATAGTCAGCCATAATTTCCCAGCTGTCATTTAACTTATGGTGATAACTAAGAGACCAGCTCGCAGGTAGTTCGGCAGTCGCGGCGGCAGCTGAATCACCATAAAGTCCACCAGCGAGAAGGACAGGATGAATGTCAGTAAAATCTGCTGTGCCGGTTAGTTCGTGCTTAATCGCAGAGCGGTAGGCGAATCCGAGTCGACCTGCATCATTTATTTGATACATCATCCCGAAATTAAAGCCCCAGGCCGAACCATCACCTGAAATGACAGCGGTACCATCATTAGTTGTTGGGGTGCCAGCACAGGCTGCAAAAACACCAAAGCCAGGTATACCGCTACCAGCAAGTCCAGTACAAAGAGCGGGTTGGTCGATATTGGATGACAGGGTGACCTCAGCAGTCTGGTAATTAAGGCCGAACCCGAAGGAAAGTTGATCGCTCATCTTATAGGAAATTGCAGGGTTTAAATTGATCGTGACTATCTCTGATTTTAAAGCATGATAGCGACCGACCCAGCCTTCCTGGTAATTGGTTGAGTTGCCAAATGGTGCATTGACCCCAAATCCAAAATCCAGTTTGGAGTTAATGTTGTTGGTATAGAAAAAGTTCGGTACAAACGCATCTTCGCCTGCATCACCACCATTACCGCCGCTGATTGGGACAACTCCAGCAACGTTTGAACCATTGTTGGTGAAAGTCATTTCAGGCTGGATGATATGGCCTGCAGCGGTTATTTGGTGCTTTTGTAGTCGAGACATGCCTGCTGGATTAAAGTAGACAGTTGATGCATCTTCAGCGACGGCGCTTCCGCCTGCATAAGCATTGCCAAGTCCGCTGACCCCGTTTTCGATAATTGCAAACCCAGCCGCTTGCGCTGAAAGTGGTAAAGCGGATGAACAAATTAGAATTAACCCAGATGAAGTAATATTGAGTTGGCGTTTCATTATAAATCTCCTTTTCCCCGTTATTATAATGTGTATATAGGCGTCTATATCCGTGATTAAGTTACATAGTGACTTAATTTTATTTTATTAAATAAGTCAGAACTATTTACTATTTAGCCGATGAGGTCAATTCTTTCTAATAATGTATAGATTTTGAATGGGTGGGAGTTGAGTGAATCTCTATATTGATTTAAAAATAAAACACAAACCAAAGCTGGGTTGGTTTGAAGAGAATCACCGAGCGCTAAAAGGTACTTGAAAAACTGAATTTTAGTAACCAAGGGTATCAATAAGCTATTACCTTATGGGCACTCAGTGTTTTAGTCTCATGTGTGACTATACGTACATACTCTTGATGACGTTAGAAAAATAATGTACCCATAGCGCGCTGGTTAAATTTTAGCCGGATATCAATATGCCTAAATTGTTGCTATATATTAACTTAAGGTAGTTGTTTTATAACAATAAATGATATTCAGCGCGTCATGAGAAAACAATACTGTGAGGAGATGAGTTACATGAACATGTTACATAAAAAATTAATCAGCATGACGGCGGTGGCCTGTATGGTTACACCGCTTGCAGCAAATGCAACAAATGGTATTTTGCCTTTTGGTAATGGTATGGTTGCCCATGGTTTTGGTGGTGCGGGTATAGCGAATGCATCTGAAACCATGTCTGGCGTAGATAACCCAGCGTTAGTTTCCAATACAAGTGAACAATGGACAATCGCTGGTTCAGTATTTATGCCTTATCGTTCTGCTGATCCTGGATCAGGCACTTATGTTGAAAGTGAATCAAATTTCTTCATAGTTCCTCAAGGCGGTTACACTTCCAATATCAGTAGCACTATGGACTATGGTGTCCTCCTATACGCAATGGGTGGTATGAACACAGACTATCCAGATGCGAGTCAGTTTAACTCTCTATTACCCGCTACACGCGTGGGCATGGATTTATCAGGACTTGTTATCGCTCCAACGCTTAGTTTTAAAATTGATGATAGTTCTTCTATCGGTGCTTCATTGTTAGTTGGCTATGCAAAGCTAGAAACTGAAGGTCCTGGTGTTGGCGGTTTCCCTGGGAATGAAAGTGACACTACAACGGGTTACGGCTTTAAACTTGGTTATCACGTGAAGGCAGGAGAAAGCACAACCATTGGCGTTATTTATCAGTCTGTTATTGATATGGGCGAAATGTCTTTCTGCGATTCTATTTTTGCTGGTCTGAAAGCAACAGGTAAAGACTGCTCAATTGATATGCCTGACCAGTATGGCGTCGGTGTTACGCATAAGTTAAATAAAACCTGGATGCTTGTTGCTGACATATTGCAGGTAAACTGGTCAAATGTTGATGTTTTTGCGCATGGCTTTGCGTGGGAGGATCAAACAATATATAAAATCGGTGCCGAATACGATATGGGTGGAGGAAATGCTCTCCGGTTTGGTTATAACTACGGTAAATCTCCAATCAAAGACTCAGGTGTAGGCCTAAATCTTCTTGCACCAGCAGTAACTGAAACCCATTATGTTGCTGGTTATGGAATGAAGTTAGACTCTAAAAGTGAGTTGAATATGTACTTTGCCTATGTTCCTGAAACTGAACAGTCGGGTACGGCTTACCAAGGTTCACCTCCAACACCAATTCCAGGTGCGACTGCTAGAGTAAAAATGAATCAATATGCATTAGGTGTTGGTTATAACGTTCGTTTCTAGTTAGTATCAGAAAATTGTTAAACTAAATAAAGGCCATGCAGATGCATGGCCTTTTTGATTGTTGTTTTTAGTAGAAAATATTATGGATTGACAGGTTCTGCAAGCGCAGTCATGTCGGCTTTTAATCCCGTTGCGGTATTCCCTGCCCATTCGATGCTAAAGCCATCACCTGAATCATTAATCGGTGCTCCTGCCGTAGCATCGAGTCCTAATGATCCACAGCCTGATCCTGCAACAGGGCTAGCAGGTACGGTGTAATCTATACACTGAACATCGCCACCCGAACCAATATTGTTATTGTCAGCATGGCCTGTTGTGGTATCGGCAATGCTGCCCGATTCGCTCAGGAAGAAGGCGTTAACATTACTTGTTGTCTTGTTACCATGCACCGCTGTACGGAACCCATAAACTGTTCCAGTTTTATTATAGGAGCGCACTAGCCAGATTTTGTAGGTTTCGCTGGATGCAGTCTGGAACTTTGCAACAAAGTATTCATTACCTGTTGAAACACCCGGTTCATTCACCATGTAGAGCTCCAGTCGGGCGTCCGCACTATCAGTCGTGTCGTAGTAGACCTCAATATTCCGCTGAACACCTGCAGTTGGATTACTTTCACCCATGTTCATACGAATCCAGCCAACCGTGTTACTACAGTTAAACTCGATATTGAAAAAGGTTGTGCCATCGAATTTAACCACGACACGTTTTTCATATTTGCCTCCTGCCCCCGTATATCCAGCGGGTATTGTTTTTAGTGGTGGTTCAAAGTACATGGTATATGTACCATTGCCTTCTTCAACCATGCTCGCACTACCCGTATCGGGCACCGAATCACAAGATGAATAACCGGCACTTGTTAGGCCACCGCCCAATGCCGTTGGGCCCGTGATCTGGCGAATCATACCAAGGAAGCCACCATCAGGCCCTTCCATGCCCTGTGGGTAGCCATTTGGTGCACCATTGATAAGAAAATACATAAATCGTAAATGCTGCGGTAGTTTTCCATCCCCACCAGTCAGAATATCATTTGCCTGGGCATGTTTGATAAAACTGATTCGGTCAAATACTTGCGCCAGACTATCATCTGATTGAGTTTGAGAGGGTGCCTGAATGTTAAGGTTAAAAATACTCAGCATCAGAATCAGGACTGAGGAGAAAAAAATGTGTTTGGGGTTTGTGTTTACTTTCATGTG
>JAOULB010000353.1 GCA_029882235.1 Gammaproteobacteria bacterium
CAATGTGGTCACAATCGCGGCCAGGTATTTTTTGAGAACAATGATTATCAACAATATCTTTACAATTTAAATGAATGCAAAAATATTTATAACATACGGATATATTGTTACTGTCTTTTATACAATCAGATTCATCTTCTCATTGAGCCTGATAGAAATGCAAAAAACATTAGTAATTTTATGAAACGTGTATCAGGTAGACAGTCGCGTTACACCAATGTACGTTATTCACGCTCTGGAAGTTTATGGGATGGACGTTTCAAATCCAAACCTGTTGATAACGATGATCTAATTAAAGCGTACTGGTGTTATATTAATTATTTACCACTACATTCTGGACTAATTAAAAATCCTGAAAGTTATTCATGGTCCAGCCTTGCCTATCATAAAGGCCATCGACAACATGATATTATCGATAATATAACTCGAGTCGATCAACATAGTTTTACATATAATGAACAAAATAACTTTGGATTCAATCTTATCCGTGCTGTAGCTGGCGAAAATTTTAGTTAATTCTTTATAATAAGCAGTCGGGTAATATCTTCGTGGGGGTTATATATGCGTTCAGGCTGTTTATTATTTCTCGTATTTTTATTTCAGATAAATATTGCGTTGGCTGATAATGATTTCAGTCACTTCATTATTCCTAAGTTTGGTCAGTACCAGCTTAACAAACCTGCTCAGGCAACCAGTTATTATTCAGCTGATGGCTTTTGCTGGTTTGATGATAATCTGTGCGTTGCCCCTTCTGATGATGTCACTATCACAGCCAATGAGCGATCAGACTTTGGAATCGCCGTTGAATATGAATAGCAATTTGCGGCTGGCATGGCAGTCGGCGGTGAGTATTCATATTTTATCCATGACTACACCGCGACAACCAACCCGAACCTGATTGGCGAAATGAGAATTTCAACGCTCAGTGTCCAGTTTAAAAAATATTTTAATTATGACGGCTATATCAGACCTTTTATCGGTGTTGGTAATGGATATGTGAGTGCAGATTTTAATGGGCCACTAGGTGGGTATGTTAGTGGCTTAACCCTGCAAACCAAAGCCGGGGTCGTGCTCCAGTTCAATCGCTTTGGCATTACGCTTGAGTATCAATACCTTGACGGTTTAGATGTTGATCACAATGTTAAAGAAGATACCGAGGCGCTCACACCCACGGCATATAATATCGATGGTTATATGCTGTTTCTCGGTCTGAGGATTGGAATAATATAGCTCTATATCACTCATTTCACTCAATTTCGGCATACTAATAACCGATCATAACACAGTGGATCACCTTAACTTTTACCCACAGGTGGCCGCAAATAATGTTAAGCCGTGCTATTAAAACTTAACTATAACCATAATATTAGTATGCCATAAATATGTTTGCTCGCTTTCGACTTGCTACAAAATTCGCCATGATGTTGAGTGTTGTGCTCAGTATCTTCTTTGTGATTACTGCGTCTATCTTATATTTCTATTCCGATAATATTGCCCGACAAATTATCGATATTACTGCGACAGTCTCGCCAGCACAGCTTGCTAGCCAGATATCTGAGTTTACTCAGTCATTCAGCCTGAACATTACTTTACTGATTTTAGCTATCAACATTGGCGTCGTAATATCTGTTTATGTTTTATTTCTGATTATGATCCGTCGCCGGCTGGATTATCTGGCTGGGCGATTCCGTGACGTATCCGATGGTGAGGGTGATCTACAACAACGAATCGCTGTTAAAGGTAATGATGGGCTGGATATTATTGGTCGGTTGTTCAATAAGTTTATGGAAAAACTTCAGTCGATTATTTCTGAGGTCATTCATAGCATGCAGTCTCTTAATGAAGTTGCCTCGCATGTCACCGATATTGCCAGCAAAAGCACGCATGAAGTTGTTGAACAACAAAGTCGCCTCGAACAGGTCGCGACGGCAATGAATGAAATGACTTCAAATACCGAAAAAGTTTCCGAACATGCCAATCGTGCCGCAACAAAAGCCAGTGATGCAGAGCAGGCAACTCAACAGGGTATGACTGTAGTAAACAAAACCACAAATGAAATACAACTGCTTGCCGATGAAATTGCTCGCGCCAATGAAGTTATTCTGAAATTGAATACCAATAGTGATGAGATCGGTTCTATTGTGCTGGTTATTTCGGATATTGCTGAACAGACCAATCTACTTGCCCTCAATGCTGCGATTGAAGCCGCACGTGCCGGTGAACAGGGTCGTGGCTTTGCAGTCGTTGCCGATGAGGTTCGATCACTTGCCAGTCGTACCCAGGATTCCACCAATGAAATTAAAAATATGATCGACCGTCTGCAGGAAGGAACCAGTGATGCCGTGCAAGTGATGGAAGTCAGCCAGGAGCGTGCCAGAAATGGGGTTGAACAAAGTCAGATCACAGGCCAGACACTGGAGTCTATTGCCAAAAGCATTGCCGAAATCAATCAGATGAATACTGAAATATCACAGGCGGTCAATCAACAAAGCCAGGTCGCCAAGGATATCGATATGAACATTACCAGCATCAATCAGTCAGCCCAGTCCGCCGCCGAAGGCGCAAAAGAAAGTCTCATGGAAAGTGAAAAACTGGCCGGACTCGCTACACACCTGCAAACACTGGTGCAGCAGTTTAAAGTTTAAGTATTACTTTAGTCGTTTTCCTGTTCGTCTTCTTCCTGATCTTCCATCGGTTCTGAATATTTACAGTCCTGTTGAGGGCAGACTTTTTCGGTACCGCGCTTCTTGGTTGTTTTGATTGTCAGCATCGGGAAACCGCAATCAGGACAGGCTTCCTTGATGGGTTGATTCCAGACGGCGTATTTGCAATCAGGATAATGCTGG
>JAOULB010000352.1 GCA_029882235.1 Gammaproteobacteria bacterium
TGATCGAGTATCACCTGCAGAATTTAAAACAGGCCGGTTTCACAGACGTTGTCATCAATCACGCCTGGCTTGGGCACATGATTGAGTCCAGTCTGGGTGATGGCAGTCAGTATGGCTTGCAGATCCAATATTCAGCAGAAGGTGAAAAGGCGCTGGAAACCGGTGGGGGTCTGTTTAGGGCCCTGCCGTTATTGGGTGATGCCCCGTTTCTGGCTATCAATGGTGATATCTGGACGGACTATCCATTGCAAAATTTACCCACTGAGCCCGATGGTCTGGCCCACCTGGTGCTGATCGATAATCCACCACAGCATCCCGAGGGGGACTTTGCGCTTGATGGTGAGCGTGTGCGTCCCAGTGGTGAAAACTGTTATACCTTCAGCGGTATCGGAGTCTATCGCCCAGAGATATTAGCCGGACAGCAGGATGGCGCCTTTCCCCTTGCGCCGATACTTCGATCAGCAATGCAACGAAACGAGATCAGTGGTGAACACTACACTGGGCAATGGTTTGATATTGGTACGCCTGAACGACTCGAGCAACTCGATCTAATGTTGAGGGTGGGCTAGATCATGGGCGAAGAGATTCAGTCCAGCCAGTTTAGCGCAGCGGATCATGCTCGCTTCCAGCAACAGTTACAGCAGGAAACCCAGTTACTGGAGCAGTGGTTCAAGCAGGGGCGTTTTCTGAAGACGGGCAATGTCAGCGGCTTTGAGCTTGAGGCCTGGCTGGTCGATAAAAATAAACGTCCTGTTCCTTATAATGAGGCCTTTCTCGACGCCTTTGACAGTCCTCTGGCCAGTCCCGAGCTGGCCAGCTTTAATATTGAGGTGAACAGTACCCCGCGTCATCTGAGTGGCCAGGCCTTCACGGCCATGCATAATGAATTGAACGAAACCTGGTCCCGCTGTCGCAAGACTGCAGCAACACTTGAATCGGATGTGGTGATGACCGGGATTTTAGCCACGGTGGAGAATGAGCATCTGAACCTTGGCAATATGTCTCAGATGGAACGCTATCGTGCCCTGAATCGCGAAGTGGTGCGCATGCGCCAGGGTAAACCCATTGTGCTGGATATCAATGGCAATGAGCATTTAAAGGTTACCCACCGCGATGTGATGCTGGAGTCTGCAGCAACATCTTTTCAAATTCATTTGCAAATGGCGCAGGCTGATGTGGTGCGATTATTTAATGCCAGTACGGTTCTGTGCGCGCCACTGGTGGCGCTATCAGCGAACTCACCCTTTCTGTTTGGTAAGGATCTCTGGGATGAAACACGTATCCCCCTGTTTGAGCAGGCTGTTGCTGTGGGTGGTTATGCCGGTGCGGCATTTGGCCCCATTCGTCGAGTGACCTTTGGCAGCGGTTATTTACGTCATTCGCTGTTTGAGTGTTTTGCTGAGAATTTGGCGCATTACCCCGTTTTATTGCCCGTTGAGTTGTCAGGGACGCGGGAAGACTTACATCATCTGCGTTTACACAATGGCACAATCTGGCGCTGGAATCGCCCGCTAATTGGTTTTGAAGAAGATGGTACGCCGCATCTGCGTCTGGAGCAGCGAGTGGTGCCAGCCGGCCCAACCGCGATTGATGAGATTGCCAATATGGCCTTTTTCTATGGTGTCGTAACGGCGCTGGCGCAGCAGGAGCTGCCGATAGAATCACAAATCGAATTCGATAAGGCCAGAGACAATTTCTACAATGCCGCTCGACATGGGCTGCGGGCCATGGTGACCTGGCAGGACGATCGACAGGTCTCTATTAGCGAGTTACTTCTGAAGGTGTTATTGCCCATGGCAGAGCAGGGACTGACACAGCTGGACATTGCCCGCAATGATATAAAGCAATATCTTGGGGTGATCCAGGAGCGCCTGGAAACAGGATGTAATGGGGCACACTGGCAGCGTGCCTATGTGAAAAAGCATGGCAAGGATATGGTTGGATTAACCGCAGCCTATATGGAACGACAAAACAGTGACGAGCCCGTTCATAGCTGGACGGTTTAGTCGATCAGGTGATGAATTAGCATGCTCAATATTTATCATGAACTCCCCGCTGGCCTGTTAACGCGCGAAGCGCATCAGCTGCATGAGGTATTGCCAGGTCCGAGTCTGATTCATTTATCGGGTAAGCGAACGCAGCCCCTGTTCGTCTCGGTACTCATGCATGGCAATGAAGTGACGGGTTGGTTGGCTGTACGGGAGATTCTGCAAAAATATCGCGATTTAGAATTACCGCGCTCCTTAAGTCTGTTGATTGGCAATGTGTCCGCAGCACAAAAAGGTGTGCGCTGCCTGCCCGATCAACCTGATTACAATCGTATCTGGCAGGGCATTGGTGATGGTGCTGAGCAGGTGATGGTGCGTCAGGTTCTGGAAGAAATGCGTAATCTCGATCCCTATGCCTGCGTCGATCTGCATAATAATACCGGTTTGAACCCGCATTACGCCTGTATTAATCGGCTGGATCGTCCATTTTTGCAACTGGCCAGTCTATTTAGCCGCACCGTGGTCTATTTCCTGCGCCCCGAGGGGGTGCTGTCCAAGGCCTTTGCGGAGATCTGTCCTGCAGTGACGATTGAATGTGGCCGTCCCGGTCTGCCCCATGGTACTGCTCATGCGGTGGAATATATTGATGCCTGTTTACATATGGCCGAAATCCCGCAGCATGATGTTGCCCCACATGATATTGATCTGTTTCATACCATGGCGATCGTGAAAGTGCCGTCACACATCAAGATAGGGTTAGAAGGGGAACTGGCAGATATTTGTTTACCCGAAGAACTGGATCATCTGAATTTCCGTGAACTGGTACCCGGCACGGTGTTGTGCCACGTAGGCAATGAT
>JAOULB010000354.1 GCA_029882235.1 Gammaproteobacteria bacterium
CCTGAATTTTATGCATACCCAGAATGGCACTTTGTGGCGGGTTAAGAATGGGGGTTGATAATAATGATCCAAATACGCCGCCATTAGTGATGGAGAATGTGCCACCGGTAATTTCATCAAGTGACAATGACCCTTCTTTGGCGCGTTTACCGTAATCCGAAATCTGACTTTCTATTCCTGCGACGCTCATGGTATCGACATTACGTAATATTGGTACAACAAGACCGCGAGGCGAACCAACCGCAATACCAATATCAAAGAAGCCATGATAAACAATGTCATCACCTTCAATTGATGCATTCACTTCCGGGAATCGCTTTAACGCTTCAACTGCGGCCTTGACAAAAAACGACATAAAACCAAGACGTACATTATGCGTTTTTTCAAACTGATCACGATAACGTGTGCGCAACTCCATCAGGGGTTGCATATTGACTTCATTGAATGTGGTCAGTATGGCCGCTGTTTGCTGGGCTTCGAGTAAGCGCTCGGCAATCCTTGCTCGTAAGCGTGACATCGGCACTCGCTTCTGTGGTCTTTCGCCAGATGGAAATGACACAACCGTCGGATCTGAGCCTGGCGTTGTTGGTGTGATAGGTGTAACTGATGATTTATTTAATAAAGCCTGGACATCTTCTTTAAGTATTCGTCCATCCTTGCCACTACCTTTGACCTGATCCTTACCTATACCATTCTCATCCATCATTTTTTTTGCAGACGGAGTAATTATTGATTCATCAGCATCATTCGCTGATGCAGGCACCGCTGCCTTTGGATGTTCACTTTTAACTGGCGCTGCTGCACCTGGTTCAATTTTTGCGATGACCTGTCCAGACAAAACGGTTGCGCCTTCGACTTCAACAATTTCCTGCAGCACACCTGTATCCAGTGCGGGCACTTCGAACACGACTTTATCTGTTTCAATATCTGCTACGATCTCATCACGATTAACGGCATCACCAACGGACTTGTGCCATTTAACCAGCGTGCCTTCGCTGACTGATTCGGGGAATGCCGGAACTTTTATTTCTACTGACATCGTTTTCTTCCTTAAGTTAGCCGTTATCAAACATGAGTTAACGTGCTGTTTTAAATTTTAAAGGCCTTTTCTACCAGTTCCTTCTGTGACTGAAGGTGCATTTTTGCAGAGCCTACTGCCGGCGCTGCAGAGAAGGGGCGACCTGCGTATTGCAATTTACCGCGTTCACCAATTACACCGTGGATATGGTGTTGACTGGAAAACCATGCACCCTGGTTTTTAGGCTCTTCCTGACACCAGACATATTTTTCCAGATTTTTATACCTGGATAGTTCCTGTTTCAAAAGTTCAACAGGGAATGGGTAAAGCTGTTCGATACGTATAATAGCTACATCGTCCAGATTCTCATTGTGTTTCTTTTCTAACAGCTCGTAATAAACTTTACCGCTGCATAAAATTAATCGTTTCACTTTATCTGCTGGCGCATCATCAACATCAGGGATAAGTGTTCTGAACTCACCCTTGGTCAACTCACCCAATGGACTCGATGCAGATGGATGACGCAACAAACTCTTGGGCGACATAACAATCAATGGCCGACGACAATCCATTAACATCTGACGACGAAGCAAATGAAATATCTGTGATGCGGTTGTTGGCACACACACCTGCATATTATGTTGACCACAGAGTTGCAGATAGCGTTCCATTCGCGCTGAGGAGTGTTCAGGCCCCTGCCCTTCCATACCATGGGGTAACAACATCACCAGCCCACACATACGATTCCATTTTTGTTCGCCGGCACTGATAAACTGATCAATCACCACCTGAGCGCCATTAGCAAAATCACCAAACTGTGCTTCCCAGATAGTTAGCGTGTGTGGATCGGTGGTGGCATAACCATATTCAAATGCGAGCACGGCTTCTTCGGATAATAATGAATTAATCACCAGAAAATTTGGTTGATCGACTTTCAGGTTTCTTAATGGCACATAGGCCTCACCTGTGTTTTGATCATGCAATACCGCATGGCGATGAAAAAATGTTCCACGTCCACAATCCTGACCTGATATACGTACAGGAACGCCATCATGAATAAGCGTGGCATAGGCCATGGTCTCAGCAAAGCCCCAGTCCACATTCATTTCATTACGTCCCATTTTCAAACGATTACTAATAATTTTTTCTACATTCTTGTGCAGCTCAAAACCATCGGGGCGTTGATCCAGTTTTTCTGCCAGCTCTCTAATCCGCTGTTCCTTTACTGCTGTGTAGACTTCTGGCACATATTCTCGACCGACATAATCACTCCAGTCAGACACATGTGCATATTCACTTTCATGTGGTGCAATAAGCTCTGCAACGACTGAGTCACCTGTATCAAGCGCATCGCGTATCTGCAGAACAAGCTGTTCGCCTGTGTTCGATTCAACAATCCCTTCTGTAGCCAGTTTATTGGCATAGATCTCTCGAGTGGTTGGATGTGACTTTATTTTCTTATACATTAATGGTTGCGTTGCCATTGGTTCATCCGCTTCACTATGCCCATGGCGTCGATAACAAACCATATCGATCACAATATCTTTACCAAAGCGAGTACGGTAATCCATTGCCAGTTGAGAAATAAATACCACACTCTCTGGATCATCTGCATTAACATGAAAAATAGGCGCACCCACCATCTTGGCGACATCACTACTATATAAAGTTGAGCGTGCATCTTCCTGATTACTGGTAGTAAATCCGATCTGATTATTCAGAATAATATGAATGGTTCCCTTGGTTGAATAACCACGGGACTGAGACATGTTAAATGTCTCCATCACCACACCCTGACCCGCAAAGGCAGCATCACC
>JAOULB010000355.1 GCA_029882235.1 Gammaproteobacteria bacterium
GTGCCTTAATCAGGGACCGAATGAACCTCCCCCATTTTAACGGACACTTTAAATCGGAGGCAAAAGCCTCCTGGAAGGAGTGTCCCAATGAGCAGAACAGGCAAACGTAAGCCATACAAAACGTACACAAAAGAGTTTAAACTGGAGGCCCTAAAACTGATGGAGACATCAGATAGACCGGCAAGCGAGATAGCCATGAAACTGGGTATCCGACGCAACCAACTCTACAAGTGGAAAGAACAGATGACTAAAAAGGGTGATGTGCCTTCAGGGAAACGAGGCAGACCAAAGAAAGAAGAGCAAAGTGAATTGGCCCAGTTAAGGCAGGAGAACAAACGGCTTCAGGAGGAGAACGAAATCCTAAAAAAGGCCGCAGTATTCTTTGCAAAGGAACTGGATTGAAGTATGAATTTATTCAATCACATTGCAAAGAATACAAAATTAGTCGTATGTGTGAAGCGCTGGATGTATCGACCAGCGGTTATTACGACTGGTTAGATAGGCCAGAAAGTCAACGTAGCCAGGAAAATCGGCGGTTGACGGGAAAAATAGTCTATTTTCACCAGCGTTCAGGCGGTATTTACGGTTCCCCGAAGATCCATGCTGATCTGGAGGAAGATGGTGAAAGCTGTAGTATTAACCGAGTTGCCCGATTAATGCAGGCGGCGGATATCAAATCGAAGTTGGCGAGGAAGTTTGTGATAACAACCGATTCGAGAAACACGATGGCCCCGGCTCCAGACCGGCTGAAACGGTGTTTCAGCGTTAGTCAGCCGGACAAGGCTTGGGTATCGGACACTACTTTTATCCCAACTCGAGAGGGCTGGATGTATCTTGCGGTGATACTGGATCTGTTTTCAAGACAAGTCATTGGTTGGTCCATGAGCAAGCGCAATAACACCGCATTAGTTCAAGATGCATTGACCATGGCCATTTGGCGAAGAGGCGAAGCTAAGGATGTTATTGTGCATTCAGATCAGGGCAGCACGTATGCATCAAGTGACTATCAACAGCAGCTTGCAGCGCACCAACTTAGCTGTAGCATGAGCCGTAAAGGTGAATGTCTTGATAATGCGGTGGCCGAAAGTTTTTTTGGTACATTGAAAAATGAATTGGTTTATCATGAAGACTATCGGACTCGTGCAGAGGCAAGACAAAGCATATTTGAATACATAGAGGTATTTTATAACCGGCAACGTAGGCATGCTTTTCTAAACTACATGACTCCGGTCGAGTATGAAGAAAAACATGCTTGAATTAAACCGTCCGTTTTTTTGGGGGAACCTCACCCCTAAGCCAGTTCCTTGTCAACAGGCAATATAGAGCTAAACGTAATTATTTTACGTTATAAAAAATACAGGCCACACTCAACACACCCGTTATTTCAAAGTGGTGGTTTGCTTATATAAAACTGAGCTGCACCCGTCACCCCTCAGGATCAAGGCAATGGCACACAATAAATATTGGCCATGCCCCTGGCCTGTATTCAGGCCCCAGAAAATCATCGGTTCCAAACAGCCTCCAATTGTAAATGACAGAGCCATGGTTATCTTACTAATTCAAGATCCCACACCCTTTTAGGCTGACTATTTGGGCATCTCAGTGTAACACTGCATAAAATAAATTGAATAAGACCGCTGCCAATCAGAGCCGTGGGTTTGCCAGACCCCTTTAAGGGTTCACGGCCTCATTCAAAGCCGTTTATAAAAACAATCTTTCAGGCATAAATGGTACGCCATCACGCATCACATAATAACTGGCCCGTGCCAGTTTATGTGCCAACGCTTTTCTGGCTAATATCACGTTCCGTTTAGCCATCTTTCGTTGATAAAATCGTTTTGCCTGACTGTAATGGTTAATTGCTGCATTCGCGGCTTCCATAAAGGCCCATGCCAAATATTTATTACCGCTTTTGGTATTTCCTTTCCCCTTATTTTTGCCATTACTGGTTTTTTTGCTCCCAACGCAGCGGCTATATGAGGCAAATTGGCCAGCATTATTAAACCGTCGGATGTTACCTGTTTCCAGGGTGATGGTTTGGGCGAGGATTTTTCCAATACCAAAAACCGTTTGGAGTTGCTGGTACTCCGGTATATTTTTGCACTGTCGTTGTACCGCTTGTTCGAGGGTGTCGATTTGAGTGTTCAGCATTTGTACCACATTGATATTGCTTTGTATGGCCATTCGTATGTTTGGATCAGTTAATGCTGTGATAGGCAGTTCAATCCCCTGTTTGATATCCTGGCTTTTAAGGCGTTGCCCCAGGCTTCGCCAGAATTGGTTTTGAATACTCAATATTTGTCCTGTTCGGTATTGGACTAATTGCATGCGTTTTCTCAGCAAATCACGTAGGCCGCGCTGTTCCTTCGGATAGATGTAGCCTGTGGGTAAAATGCCCAGCCGCATAAGATGTGCAAGCCAAAACGCATCATGTTTGTCATCGGTATATTTTAGGCCGTCATATTGTTGGACAGCGCAGGTGTTGACCAGAAAAACCGGGTAGCCAGCATCCATTAACCCATCAACAAGCCAATACCAGTTAAAGGTAGATTCAATGGCTATTCCGCATAAATCTGCCCGGTAGTGAGTGAGCAGCGATAATGTCTTTGTTAAATCGTTATTCAGACGTTTATCTATAATCCGTCTATCGTCCTCATCGATAATGGTGACGTAGTGATTGTTTGAATGTAAGTCGATACCGCAGTATAGTTTCATTGGCCAGTTCCTCTTTCTGATTGTGTGAGAACTTCAGTTTACCGCAATCACTGGGCTAAATTAGCTCAGTGTTGCGGGGAACTGGCTTATGATTATCAGAGCCCTTTAAGC
>JAOULB010000356.1 GCA_029882235.1 Gammaproteobacteria bacterium
TGTTGCTGTACACTCGCCCGAATTTGCGCATGAGCGTGACATCAATAACGTCAGCGCATACCTCAAACGCAAAGGTATAAACTATCCTGTTGCAATTGATAATGATTTTGCCATCTGGAAACGCTATTCAAACCGATATTGGCCTGCAATGTATTTGATCGATAAAAAAGGACAATTACGCTACCGCCATATTGGCGAAGGTGCATATGGTCAAACAGAGGCTATGATTAGAGAGTTACTTGCCGAATCCTGAGGCTGAATTTTAACGAGGTAGAAAATGCTAATTAAACGACCATCTGATATTAAATCATCCGAAATCACAGATGAGGCAATTTATTTACGTCGGCGTGAATTCATGCAGGCGACGGCCGGATTGGCATTAATGCCTTTATTTGGCGCCGCTGTTGCAAAGACATCGGCTTTGGCAGAGCTTAAGTTTAAAAAGAACAGTAAGCTTTCAAGCAGTGAGACGCTCACCGACTATAACTCCATTACGACCTATAATAATTTTTACGAGTTTGGCACAGATAAATCATCTCCAGCCAAACATGCGCATCGGCTGACAACCTCACCCTGGTCGATTGTGGTTGATGGCCATGCAAAAAAGACTGGTAAGTTTGATCTTGAAGATATCCTCAAGCCTCATAGTTTAGAAGAGCGCATCTACCGTCTTCGTTGTGTCGAGCGCTGGTCTATGGTCGTACCCTGGGTAGGATTTTCACTGGCCGATTTAATTAAACGTTTTCAACCAACATCAAAGGCAAAGTATGTCGCCTTTGAAACTTTGCATCGTCCAGAAGAAATGACTGGACAGAAACGTAGCGTGCTGGAATGGCCCTATGTTGAAGGTCTGAGAATGGATGAGGCGATGAATCCATTAACGATACTTGCCGTTGGTCTCTATGGTAAGACCATGCCGAATCAGAACGGTGCGCCGATTCGTCTTGTGGTGCCGTGGAAGTATGGATTCAAGAGTATTAAATCGATTGCTCGGATCAGCTTTGTGGAGAAAGAACCGCCGACTTCATGGAATATTTCCATTCCATCAGAGTATGGATTTTATTCAAATGTGAATCCTGAGGTTGATCACCCTCGCTGGAGTCAGAAAAAGGAGCGTCGTATAGGTGAGTTCCTACGACGTGATACGCTGATGTTTAATGGCTATGCTGAACAGGTTGCACATCTATATAAAGGTATGGACCTGAAGAAATATTATTAGTCTGTCATGCAGACCAGATCGTACAGGTAATTTTCGATGTTGTTGTACTATTCCCTCATCTCCCCCTTATCACAGAAAAATTTACAGAGCTGGGTGAAGCCCGCTGTTTTCCTGCTCTGTCTGTTTCCTGTGGCGTGGTTGATCTGGCAGCTCCTCAACAACATGCTCGGTGCCAATCCCATTGAGTCCTTCACGCGACAAAGTGGTGAGTGGGGACTTCGCTTTCTATTAATCACTCTGGCAATGACACCGCTGCGGCGAATATCCGGACAGGCCTGGCCACTACGTTATCGTCGTATGCTTGGCTTGTTTAGTTTCTTTTATGTCAGTGTGCATCTACTGAGTTATATCGTACTGGATCAATTTTTTGACTGGTCAGAGATATGGGCAGATATTCTTAAACGCCCCTTTATTACGATCGGCATGACTGCCTTCATTTTGTTGATTCCACTGGCGGTCACTTCCAATAAGGCCATGATGAAACGGCTGGGTCGAAGCTGGCAGCGTTTGCATCGGCTGGTTTATATCATTGCTGTTTGTGGTGTGCTGCATTATTTCTGGCTAATTAAGGCTGATTTACTCTGGCCTACTATCTATGCCGCAATCCTGACGATATTGTTCATACTTCGAGTCAAATTAAAGCCATAAAAAAATAAAGTAATTGGGCTATTTTCCATTAAGATGTCTGATTTTTAGCCGATATGGCTATGAATAATACGGTTAGTGGGGCAGGTTTGGTGATTAATCTACAAGCATCTATAATTGATGTTCGATATTGGGACAAGAAAGTTTTTGCTCATAGCAGCGCTGTGGCATAATCCATTAAGTTTGCGATGGAATATTAGAAAACAATAAAATTTATATTTTCATTGATGCACCAAAAATGCCCAAACTATTTTTGTAATAATAAAAACTGTGCTTAGGAGAAGTTGAATGTCTATCAACCGACGTGAATTTATTCAGTTAATGGGTATCGCAGCAGCATCGGGAATGCTCCCCGGCTGTGATAGCAAAAGTGGCCGCGGAAAAGTTTCGGCCAAGAGCCCAGAAAAGATCTATGATATTCCCAAGTTTGGGAATGTTGGCTTGATGCATATGACAGACTGTCATGCGCAGTTAAATCCTATCTACTTCCGTGAACCTAACGTGAACGTTGGTATTGGTGATGCCTATGGCAAGGCCCCGCATCTGGTCGGCGATAAACTACTTGATCACTTCGGTATTGCCAAAGGGGGCATCGAGGCTCACGCATACTCCTACATCGATTTTGCTGAAGCCGCCAAGACCTACGGTAAGGTCGGCGGTTTTGCTCACCTGCGTACATTGGTGAAAAAACTCCGTGCTGAGCACGGCCCAGATAAAACACTGCTGCTTGATGGTGGTGATACCTGGCAGGGTTCCTATACAGCGTATAAATCACGTGGTGCCGATATGGTTGGTGCCTGTAACCGTCTTGGTGTCGATGTAATGACCGGTCACTGGGAATTTACCTATCTTGATGAAGAAGTCATCAAGAATGTTAAAGCATTCAAGGGTGACTTTGTTTGTCAGAACGTATTTGTAAAAGATGATGCTGCATTCGATTATCGTTTTGCCGAC